>JAJXBQ010000296.1:0-3159 GCA_021640525.1 Segatella copri | reverse complement strand
ATGAACCTGTGCCGCCGGTAATCATAAGGGTTTTACCTGCAAAAATTGACATAAATTGAATGTTATTTATTTGTTTGTTATTCTTTTACTACCCTGACGCTGTCGAGTTTGATCACACTCGGCAATGCTCTAAATATCTTTCAATCATTGCTCTCACTCAATCACAACCTTATCAAAAAACGTATCTGGCCTATCCGGATTAAAGATTTCGTTGCAATACATGACGGTGACGAGGTCTTGGGTGTCGGAGAGGTTGATGATGTTGTGGGTATAGCCCGGGAGCATGATGACGCTCTGAATCTTGTCTCCATTTACTTCATATTCAAGAATCTCTGCATTCGGGTCATTCTCGTTACGAAGTTGAATAAGTCCGTGACCGCTGACTACTATGAACTGCTCCCACTTGGTGTGATGCCAATGCTCTCCTTTTGTGATTCCTGGTTTGGAGATGTTTATGCTGACCTGACCGCAATTCAAGGTATGAACGAGTTCTGTGAAACTGCCTCGGTCGTCAATGTTCATCTTGAGGTCGAAGATGGCTTTCTCCTTTGGGAGATACGAGAGATAAGTACTGTAGAGTCGCTTTGCAAAACTGTCTGCTGGAATATCAGGAATCATAAGGGTCTTGGGCATATCACGGAACTTGTAGAGGAGTTCAACGATCTCTCCAAGCTTGACGTGATGAGTGATAGGCGCAGCACAATAGCGGCCTTCTTGTGTAAAAACTGTCTCAACACCGTCAAACTCACAATGGTGTTCCTCTCCTTTGAGGGCGCAGATCATCTCATCGACAAGGTCGTCGATGTAGAGGAGCTCCATATCAACGGTCGGGTCGTTGACGGTGATGGGGAGGTCGTTGGCGATGTTGTTACAGAAAGTAGCAACAGCGCTGTTGTAGTTAGGTCTGCACCACTTTCCATAGAGATTAGGGAATCGATAGACAAGTACTTTGGCTCCTGTTTCTTCGCCGTACTGGAACATCAGTTCCTCGCCAGCCTTCTTACTTTTGCCATATTCGCTGGTGCCAAAGCGACCTGCAAGGGTCGCTTGGATCGAGCTTGAAATCATCACAGGGCAGTTGTTCTTGTGCTTCTTGAGGGTATTAAGCAGTATGGTGGCAAAGCCGAAGTTGCCTTCCATGAACTCTTTAGGGTCCTGCGGACGATTGACACCTGCGAGGTTGAAGACAAAGTCGCAATTCTTGCACCAGGCGTCGAGTTGTTCAGGGGTGGAGTCTATGTCGTATTCATAAATTTCGTCGATGACGAGATTGCTGTAGTACTTGGCTTTACCTGTCTTTATATTACCTAATTGAGCACAGAGATTCTTTCCAACGAATCCCCGTGCTCCTGTAACCAATACTTTCATTTTTGCTGAAAATTAGAACTTACGCCATACCATTTTATTGACAACACCAACATACGACTGGATGATCTTGACCACCTTGGTAGATACATTTTCATCCGTGTAGTTTGGAACCGGAATACCGTAGTCGCCATTCTTTACAAGTTCCACGGCGGTATCAACAGACTGAAGGAGACCATTGGTGTCAATACCGGAAAGGATGAAACCGGCCTTATCAAGAGACTCGGGACGTTCTGTAGAGGTGCGTATGCAGACAGCAGGGAAGGGATGGCCTACGCTGGTGAAGAAACTTGACTCTTCAGGCAGAGTGCCTGAATCTGAAACTACTGCGAATGCGTTCATCTGAAGGCAGTTGTAATCGTGGAAACCAAGAGGCTGCTGAACATGTACGCGAGGGTCAAGCTGGAAACCAGATGCTGCAAGGCGGTTGCGTGAACGAGGGTGGCAACTGTAGAGAATCGGCATATCATACTTTTCTGCCATAGCGTTGATTGCATTGAAGAGACTGAAGAAGTTCTTCTCGGTGTCGATGTTCTCCTCGCGGTGAGCAGAGAGAAGAATATACTTGCCCTTTTCCAGACCCAGACGTTGGTGAATATCGCTTGCTTCAATCTCCGCCAGATTCTGATGAAGTACTTCGGCCATTGGCGAACCTGTCACATAAGTACGCTCTCTTGGAAGTCCGCACTCTGCAAGGTATCTTCTTGCGTGCTCTGAATAAGCAAGATTCACGTCGGAGATAATATCTACGATGCGTCGGTTGGTCTCCTCGGGAAGACATTCGTCTTTGCATCGGTTGCCGGCCTCCATGTGGAAGATCGGGATATGCAACCGTTTGGCCCCAATGACAGACAGGCACGAGTTCGTGTCGCCAAGCACCAGCACGGCATCCGGCTGTGTCTGAACCATGAGTTTGTAAGAGGCGTTGATGATATTGCCCATCGTCGCTCCCAAGTCGTCGCCCACGGCATCCATATACACTTCAGGATCTTTCAACTTCAGGTCTTTGAAGAAAACGCCATTGAGGTTGTAATCGTAGTTCTGACCAGTATGTGCGAGGATGACATCGAAATACTGACGCGTCTTGTTGATGACTGCTGCAAGACGTATGATCTCGGGCCGCGTGCCGACAATAATCAGTAACTTCAGTTTGCCGTTGTTCTGGAAACCGACGTTTGAATAGTCTGTTCTGAGCTCCATTTATTTCTGTATATGAGTTATTTTGCTATACCATAATATTTTGCATACCACTGAGCGAATGATCTCAATCCATCTCTAAGTGGCGTTGAAGGACGAAATCCGAAGTCCTGTTCCAAGGGTGTTGTATCTGCAAAAGTAACTGGCACATCACCTGGTTGCATTGGCACGAGTTCCTTGTGTGCTTCAAAATCGTAATCCAGTGGGAGCACCTTGGCTGCGATGAGTTTTTCTTGAAGAATAGTAATGAAATCTAGGAGGTTCTCTGGTGAATTATTACCAATATTATATATTTTATAAGGAGGTATTGGAAGACCATCCTCTCCATTCTGCTTTTCCGGTGCGTGCTGCATGATGTGGACTGTGCCATCAGCTCATTGCTCTTTTTCGTAGCCGCATAGAGGCTGACGGGATTATCGACCTTGTCACCGGTAGAGTACGAACCGTCCTATAGACCGAAGACGAAGATGCAAGGTTAACAACAACAGCAGCTTTACGAGGTTGGAGCCGATGAAGCTGGCAGACCTGTAACGAGGACTGTCTTTCTCTCTAAATTTATATTATATTGTACCATATCTTAATCGCGACGAAATATAT
>JAJXBQ010000295.1:0-3175 GCA_021640525.1 Segatella copri | reverse complement strand
AACAACTTAATATTTTCGTTTATGAAACAACTTATGATAAGCCTCTTGTTGTTGCTTTCTTGTTTTTCTGTGCTGGCACAGGAAAAGTCTGGTAGCCGTGAGGTAACAAAAGTCAAGAAACTTTATACCTTGTTTGGTGGAACTTATGACTCATTCACTCGTATGCCATTGAGTGCAAAGGTATTTCTGATGTTGAAGGATTCTACTATTGTAGATACCTTGTCGGCAGAAGTGTATAATAAAGATAGTTTCTTTAAGTTCCCCGTGGAGAAGATTCGCCGGGATTACATCCTCAAAGCAACTTATCCAGGTTATTTCGATACATTCATCAACTATACTTTCGAGCCGAAAGGCAGAAAATATGAGAATGCCTTGCCTAAGATATTGATGAAGAGAGATAATCAAAACTACGAGGCGCAGCTGGATGAGGTGGTTGTTAAAGCCACCAAGATTCAGGTGGTGCATCGTGGCGATACGATTGTATATGATGCGACAGCCTTTGCCTTGCCTGAAGGTTCCATGCTGGATGCTCTCATTAAGCAGTTGCCAGGTGTAGAACTCAAGGAAGGGGGAGAGATTTTCGTGAATGGAAAGAAAGTGGATTTTCTTACCTTGAATGGCAAGAAACTCTTCAATGGCAATAATCAGGTGATGCTCGAAAACCTGCCTTATTATACGGTGAAGGATATCAAGGTGTTTAACAAGAAACGCACTTTGGCAGAGCAGATAAGTAAAGGTGAAGGCAGGGATTATGTGATGGATCTGAGCCTGAAACGTGATTATATACAGAATGCCTTAGCTACCGTGGAAGCTGGTGGTGGAACCCAAAACCGTTGGTTGGCACGTACTTTCGGACTATTGATGGGAGAAAAGCATGATGCGATGCTCTATGCCAATGCCAACAATCTGAATGAGGATGGTGCTCCAAGGAAAAATGGCGATTGGCTTCCTTCTCGTTTCTCGCAAGGCGTGAAGACCAATCGTGAGATAGGACTTTCTGTCCGTTCCGGTAACAAGGAAAAAAACATCGACAACGATTTCCAAACGACAGTAAAATGGAACGAAGAGAAGATAGAGAGTGAAAGTCAGGGAGAGGTATTTGCCAAGGATGGCAATATCTCAAAGCAAGGGTTTAACAAGGAAAAGAATAAATACTTCAGCTGGCGACTGGAAGATGATTTCCAGCATTTTACAGAAAAGTTTGCGCTCTATACTAGTTCCTATGTGAGCTATGACCATGCCAAGACCCTATCTTCGGCAGGAACTTCTACTTATCGTGACCATCTGATTAATGAAAGTTTGAACCAAGGTCTCGTTAAGGCTGATTATCTTTATGCGGGTACGAGGCTTGACCTTAAAAAACGCTTTTCGTGGGGTGATGCTATTTTTTTTACTTCAAGCATAAACGTTTCTCATAATAAACCAAATGATACCTATTCGCTCAATAAAATGAATTATGCTGTAGAAGGTGCTAAGGATGTTCGTAATCTCTATAGCGACCAGCACAAGCATTCCTATGATTATAGCTTTGGAGTGGGTTATAATCTGAGTTTATCTCATGGTTGGAGTATCAATATCCCTGTATCATTCATACAGCAGTATGAGAATCGCCATCATTCCAACTATCGTCTGGATCGTTTGGATGAAGGTGGATTTGATGAGTTAGGCATATTGCCTTCTACTACCGATCAATGGATGAAGGCGCAGGATGCAGACAATACCTATAGTTCAGACTTGTGGAAAAAAGGTTGTAAAAGTGAAATCCAGGTAATCAGACAAGGTGATGAAGGTTTCTTGCAAATTGTCTTGCCTCTAGAGTGGCAACAAGAACAGTATCACTATATGAGACTGGATATGGACACGGTGGCAAAGAGAAGAAAGTTACTTTTCCAGCCTCAGTTCTTTTATACGAACTGGGGCAAGAATTCTAAGCAGATAGATTATAGTCTCAGTATGAAACAGCCTGGCTTTGCCGATCTGATGCCATACGGAGATGATACTAATCCTCTGGCGGTTCGTATCAATAATCCAGACCTTAAGATGCTGATTCGCCATCATCTGGGAGCTTATATGAGTTGGAATTCTGATTCTGCAGACTTGAGCAGATGGGTGGATATGGAGGCTAATCTGGTGAGGAACTCATGGGGTACGCGCACCTCTTATAATACAAAGACGGGTGCTTTTACCTATAGGAATGACAACGTGAACGGCAACTGGGATGCTAAATTGGCTGCAGGCTTTTCACGTTCCATAGACAAGCAGCATCGCTTCCGATTCTCGACAGATGCAAAACTGGGTTATGTGCGCAGCGTGGATTTCGACATCGACTACGATAACAAGGGGGCAGAACTGAGTAAGGTGAATACCTGGAGCCCATCTGTAGGCGCAAGCCTGACCTATCAGCTCAAGGATTTCCTATGGAAGGTGAAGGGAAAGTATGAGGGAAAGTACAGTTGTAGTAACCAGGAAATCTTTGAAGACATCAAAGCCTGTGATTTCCAATATGGTACGGAACTGCAATATACTATCCCTTGGATGAAAGTGGGTATTCAGACAGACCTCACCATGTTTACCCGAAAAGGTTATAACAGTAACGAGATGAATACCGACGATTTGGTTTGGAATGCTATGTTGACCCGTACCTTCTGCAAGGGAAATGTTATAGCCAAGCTTCAAGCTTACGACTTGTTGCACCAGTTGACCAACAAGGTTTATACCGTCAATGCTCAGGGCAGAACCGAAACTTGGTATAATACCATCCCTCGTTACGTGATGTTCTCGTTGGCGTTCAAGCTTCATAAGAAGGCAAAAAATGCGGAATAATCATCTTTCATGCTTTCAATAATGAGGTTTGAAATAATACAGAAAGCCATCCGATAGTATCCAAGCTATCGGATTGCTTTCTGTATTATTATAGTCTAAACAAGTCTCTCTATATCTTCTATTGAAAGGCCTGTACCTTTGGCAACTTGCTCTTGTGTGAGTCCCATGCCGAGAAGACGCTTTGCGGTGGCCAGCTTTTCTTTGGCAATACCTTCTTCTCTTCCTTCTTCTCTTCCTTCTTTCCTACCTTCTTCCTTCGCAGAATCGATAGAATTTTTTATATCTCGGTAAGCCTTGAGACTATCCTCGTATTCTCGTAGCTCTTGTTGACTGAATTTTGCGATTTCAGCTT
>JAJXBQ010000294.1:0-3189 GCA_021640525.1 Segatella copri | reverse complement strand
TATATATACAAAAAAGACTCCTAAATGACTGAAAAATTGCTCTTTTCAAGTCATTTAGGAGTACTTAAACCTAAAATAAATGAAATATGATAAACTAAATGTTTCTAAAAGTAATGGCGGCTAACCATTGACTACTTGATAACAAACTTCTTGCCATTGCAGATATACATACCTGGAGCCAGAACGTATTCTGCATCAGAAACCTTGTTTACTTCAGCTACCTTCACACCATTGATAGAGTAAATCTTCAACTTAGCAGGAGCCTTCTTGCTACCTACCTGGTTGATGCCTGTTGAGACAGACTCATTGGTCTTACCGGCAAAGTTATAAACTGCACCGTTTTCGAATTCCAAATCCTTTGTCTGCGTACCACTGCCGTTGCTGAAGATGATCATGGTAGGAGCAGTTGTCAAATCGCCATCATACTTCCACATCCAAACATCAAGACCATTCTTCTTCATGTTAGTCTTGGTACAGCTTACACCTGGCCAGTTACCACCGGTAAAGTTGTCTGTATTATTCCAAGCCCAGCAATCTACCTGACTCCAATCTGAAGGAGCGAGGAAGTAAGCGAAAATACCTGTTGGAGTAGGAATAACTACCTCTTTAATCTTGTTGAAGGTTGCAGAACCAGTCTTGGTTTCATTGTCAGCATTAGTTGCGCTCCAAGTTACAGTCTTGCTCTCGCCTTCCATCATGTCAGCACCGAGTGTGAATGTAGCAGCCTTACCAGGGGTAAGAGCAATCTGCTCACCATTACCGATCTTGTACCAACCACTCTTGGCATTGCTGCTCAGTGTGGCTGCTACGGTAACAGTCTTCTCGAAGTCACCACCGTTAGGGCTGAAAGTAACCTTGGCTGCAGTATTGACAGGAGCGTCAATCTTCTGAGCATTTGCACTGCCGTCATACTTCAGGTAGATATCACCTGAGATACCAGAAAATTCACCAGACTGTGCACCGCTATTATTATTCAAGATGACATTGAAGTTATCTACGCCATCAAAAGCGCAAGTCCAGTACTTTTCGCCATTGATTTCTTCAGACTCTGTCATCTTTGTACCAGGCCAATCGCCTGTCAATTTCTTAACAGAAGAACCTTTTGACCAAGCATAGATATAAGGAGCATTTTCTGCCTGTACGTAAACCATGATAGTAGCATTAGGGTCCACCTTCTTGAAGGTCAAGCTACCGCTCTTTACTTTACCGTCCTGGGCCTCTGCGCTCCACTCAATAGTCTTGGTGTCGCCAAAGTTCATACCGTCGCCAATGGTAAGGTTCTCACTCACACCAGGAGTCAAGTTCACCTTATCCTGACCTTGTATCTGATACCAACCAGACTTAGCGTCTTCAGAGAGAGTAGCTGTCAGGTTAATAGTCTCAGTACGGAATGATCCACCAGCCTGTGAGAATAAAACGCTTGCTGGCTGAATAGGACCCTGCTCGTTCCAAATTGTACCAGCCTCCTCATTACCATCATAGTCTTGACCGTCCAGAGACTTAGCTGTAGTATCGTAGATGAAAGCACCATCCTCACCGATCTTGCCATCCTTCCAGTCCTTTACGAGAACACGGAGCTGACCCTGAGTAGAAGGAGCTTCTACTTCAATAGTAGAACCTGTATATGTCTTACCAGTTACCACGTCGGTATAAGTACCAGCTGGGCAATCTGTGAAGGTAGCACCACCATTGAGGGCTACGAGCGCATAGCAATCCTTAGTAGCACGCTTGAAAGCGATACCATTCTTACCTGTTGCCTTACAACCATCTGTTGTCCACTGACCCTTACGGAGAGCAGGAACAGCCTGACGGATCTTGTTCAGACGGATGAGGTGCTGAGCTACATCGTGATTCAAAGAAGCAGCTACGTTACCTGTAGCCTTATACTCACCGAAGTCTGTTGCTGTTACATCACCTGTGATATAACCACCGAAGTAAGCACGACCAGTTTCTGAAAGAGGACCGTTAGGACCTGGGTCGATTCTTACACCACGACGGAAACCAACCTCTGAACCATAGTAGATACATGGAATACCACGGAAGGTAAACAAGAGAGAGAGGTTCTCAGCCCACTGAGCATCTGTACCACCGAAACGGTTGAGATCGTTTGGACCTGGACTGTAGTCATGGCTGTCAATATATACTACATTGTATGTAGCGTCATTATAGAGTTCGTCTTCCTTTGAAAGACGGAATGCATCACTTGCTGTATTGTAGCTATAGTGCATTGGGAAGTCGATGACATTGAAACCACTTGCCTCAGAATAGTCTGGCTCATGCCATGCACCATTGATCATCTTAGCATTTTCGCTCTTCTTGTCACCAAATGTTTCCTTACCGCAGAGTGCCTGAGGACCGATAGGACCAGAACCCTCTGGCAATACCTGACTGTCCCAGAAGCTTTGGCTTCCATCCCACTGATTCATCAAAGACTCATCAGACTTCCATGTATAGAAGTAGCAAGAAAGATTAGCCTGACCTCTATAGGTTGCCTCGTGACCACGGGTACAAACCTCACCATACATAAAGAAAGGAGCCTTGTTTAATCGCTTATTCTCGTACTGCTTACCGAGGGCAGCAAACTGAGGAACGAACTGATGGTTGAAAGTGAGTCGTGAGATGTGACCAGATGTATCGATACGGAAACCATCCACACCCATCTTGATGAACTGACCATAGCAATCTACGAGATACTTAGCTACCTCGTCGTTCTCTGTATTGAGGTCAACACAGTCACCAGCAATCTGCCCCCACCAACGGGATGGATCATCCCAACCGAACTGACCGTAATGGTGCCAGTAGTTGTGAATATCACGGTTCTGACCATCCATATTCTTCATCATGGTAAGACGACGGTGGTATTGATCTTTTGGAAGGATGGTCAGGTAGTCACTACCCAAAGTTTCTGTAGGGGTCATACAAGCATCGATGTAAGCTTGGTTGCGAAGTTGTGTGTCACGATCGAACAGCTTGCAGAGCTTCTCCTCACCGAAGTTACCGGTATGGTTGAGCACGATATCGAGGATAATCTTGATACCCTTGGCGTGCGCCTTGTCGATGAGTTCCTGAAACATCACGTCACCGCTCTTACCATCACTGCTCTGATAGCGGCAGTCAACATGCTGGAAATCCATAGCATGATAGCCGTGGTAGTCATAACCGGATGCGTTCTGTACGACAGGAGTAATC
>JAJXBQ010000057.1:0-16964 GCA_021640525.1 Segatella copri | reverse complement strand
GAATATAATTGTAACACTATTCGTAACAGCAGCTGCGGCAGCGCCTGAGACAGGTGCTGCCCAGAAAGCTGCTTACAACACTCCGGGAGCAGGCAACCCTATCCTGCCTGGCTATTTTGCCGACCCAACCATCAAGAAGTTTGGTGACACCTATTATATATATGCTACTACCGACGGTAGCGGAGCCGGTTTCGGACCGGCACAGCTCTGGTGCAGCAAGGATTTCAAGAACTGGACCCTGATGCCGATGAACTGGCCGGACAGCCACTGGATCTGGGCACCGGACGTAATGAAGAACGAAGCCGACGGCAAGTATTACTATCTCTACTGCCAGCCTTGCAAGCTCCATCTGGGTGTGGGCGATACACCTCGCGGTCCTTGGAAGAATGTGCTGGGCGAGAGCGAGGCCGTGCTCGTACCGGACAGATTCGTAAAGAATGCCATCACCCTGGATGGTCAGACCTTCCGAGATGATGATGGTTCGGTCTATATGTATTGGGGAACCTGGGGCATCTACAAGGGCTTCGGTTGCGGAGCAGGTAAGCTGAATCCTGACATGAAATCGTTCAGCGAAACCAAGCTCATCCCGAATACCGAGGTTACTCACTTCTTCGAAGCTCCATTCGTCTTCAAGCGCAACGGTATCTACTACTTCCTCTACTCCTGCGAGCATTGCGAGGATGCCAGCTACCGCGTAGATTACGCCACAGCCAAGAGTCCGCTCGGTCCTTACACCTACCACGGCACTATCCTCAAGACCAATGCCGATGGAACCGTTCATGGTCCGGGACACAACAGCGTGCTCCAGGAAGGCGACAACTACTACATCGTATATCATCGCCACGACAATCCGCATTCCAACCGTGGATTCCATCGTCAGGTGGCAATCGATAAACTCGAATTCAATGCAGACGGTACCATCAAGGAGGTCATTCCAACCCACGAAGGTCTCGATCTGAAACCGGAGATGAAGGTAGCAAAGAACCTCGCCTTCGGCGCCAAGGTTACCGCCTCTTCCTACTACGACAACGACTTCCGTCCGGAATATGCGGTTGATGACAACAACGGCACACTCTGGCGCCCTCGCACCACCGGACCGGCTTGGATTCAGATTGATCTGGGCAAGAAGCAGGGCATCAAGAGCATCTGGACTCAGTTTGAATACGGAACACAGTTCTATCAGTATCTCATCGAGACATCGAATGATGGAAAGCACTGGCAGACCTTCTCCGACAAGCGACAGAACCGTCTGGCTGGTTCGCCGATGGTAGATTTCGGAAATGCCAAGGCACAGTACATCCGCCTCACCTATACCGGCGGACAGAAGAATGGTTTCGGTGGCGCCATCTGGAACATCAAGGTTTACGGTTCCGTAGAAGATTCAGCCCCACAGCAGTGGCTAGGCCTGACTGCAGCCGATTTCGATGGTACAACCTGGCATAACAACGAGGGAATGCTCGCCGGCAAGTTCTCACTCCTTCAGGGTACAGCACTCAGAGAGCGCATGGCTGGCAAAGATGCCATCACCCTGCAACCGGGTGCCCAGCTCGTGATGACTCATCCGCAACTCGGCAAGGCACGCAAGCACACCCTCACCGCCCAGGCTTTCGAAAACGGAAGCTGGCATCAGATAGATGAAAACGATCCTCGTTTGAATCTTTCTGAAGGAAAACTGGAAATCCGTGCAGGCGAAAAGCAATTTACCCTCACCAATCTCCGTTATTATAACTGGGAACAGGAGGCTGCAGAAAAGGCTTTCGATGCCCAGAGCAACATCGTGCGTGAGGCTGTAGCCGATAAGAACAGTCAGGGGCTGGTGGTAGATATCAGCGCTGATTACTACAACGAGGGCGATACAGTGCCATACATCAAGAACGGCAGTCCGCTGGATGTTCATCTCAAGGGCGAGTTCGAGACGCAGCACGATACAGCAGCCATCATCAAGACCATAGAGGGCAAGAAGGCATTCGCCTTTACCGGCAAGGAGAGCTACAGAAGCAACTTCATGCTCCCTGCCACTATCCGCGACAACGCTCCATATACCATCGAGGCATGGATTCTGAATCCGGAGATTGCTGAGAATGAATGCGTAGCCGATTTCACCTCTTCGCACGATGAACTGGAGAAGCTGATGTTGGTAAACGGCACCGAGCCAAGATGCGGTGTGATGAACCACTACGGATGGTATGAGGATGCCGGCTACAAGGAGATGAAGACCCTGGAAGGCAAGTGGCAGCACGTATATGTCTGCTTCGATGGCAGAATCGAGAGCATCTACATCAACGACAAGCTTATCAGCCAGAAGGATATCCAGCTCCTCGTCAAGCCATCGCAGTTTATGCTTCTGGGCAAGAATGCCGAAGAGGCATGGCCTTTCTCAGGCTATCTGCACTCATTGAAACTCTGGGATGAATACATTCCTTACAAAAGACAAACAAAATAAACTAGCAATACATGAAGAAGATTTTAGTAACATCAGCCTTGGCAGCATTGGCATTGATGCCTGCTTCGGCACAGAAAGTGAACAAGAGCTCGGGTGGTTATCCTATCACTCCGGTGCCTTTCACATCAGTAAAGGTTTGGAACAATACGTTCTGGGGACAGCGTATCGAGACCTCTCGCAAGGTAACCATCCCGCTGGCTTTCAGCAAGTGCGAAACAGAGGGAAGATACAAGAACTTTGAGCGCGCTGCACATCCTAGCGAGAAGTATGATGTAGGTAAACTGATGCCACTGAGCTTCGATGATACCGACCCATACAAGACTATCGAGGGTGCCAGCTACGTGCTCCAGACCTACCCTGACAAGAAACTCAAGGCGTATATCGACAGCGTGCTCGACATCATCGCTCCGGCTCAGGAGGCTGACGGATACCTCTATACCGCCCGTACACAGAACCCGAAACATCCTCATTTCTGGGCTGGCGACAAGCGCTGGAGCAAGGAAGAGGATCTGAGTCATGAGCTCTACAACCTGGGCCACATGGTAGAAGGTGCCGTGGCTCACTGGCAGGCTACAGGTAGCCGCAAGTTCCTCGACATCGCTATCCGCTATGCCGACTGCGTGGTTCGCGAGGTAGGTCCTAATCCAGGACAGGCTTGCGTAGTACCGGGACATCAGATTGCCGAAATGGCGCTCTGCAAGCTCTATCTCGCTACAGGCAACAAGAAATATCTCGAAGAGGCAAAGTTCTTCCTCGACTATCGTGGCAAGACATCTATCAAACAGGAATATTCTCAGAGCCACAAACCGGTTTTGGAGCAGGACGAGGCAGTAGGTCATGCCGTTCGTGCCACTTATATGTATGCAGGCATGGCTGATGTGGCTGCCCTTACTGGCGATACCGCCTATATCCACGCCATCGACCGCATCTGGGACAACATCGTGAGCAAGAAACTCTACATCACCGGAGGTATCGGTGCTACCAACAATGGCGAGGCATTCGGCAAGAACTACGAGTTGCCTAACATGAGTGCCTACTGCGAAACCTGTGCAGCTATCGGCAATGTTTATGTCAACTACCGTCTTTTCCTCCTCCATGGCGAGAGCAAGTATTACGATGTATTGGAGCGTACTCTCTACAATGGTCTTATCAGTGGTGTGAGCATGGACGGCGGCGGCTTCTTCTACCCTAACCCACTGGAGAGTATGGGTCAGCATCAGCGCCAGGCTTGGTTCGGCTGTGCCTGCTGCCCTAGCAACATTTGCCGCTTCCTGCCATCCCTCCCAGGCTATGTATATGCCGTAAAGGATAAGAATGTATATGTCAACCTCTTCCTCAGCAACTCTTCTTCTCTGAAAGTAGCCGGCAAGAAGGTTTCCCTGAGCCAGGATACACAGTACCCTTGGAACGGAGATATCGCCATCAAGGTGGATGACAACAAGGCAGGTCAGTTTGGTATGAAGATCCGTATCCCTGGATGGGTGAAGGGACAGCCTGTTCCATCCGATCTCTACTACTACAGCGACGGCAAGCGACTGGGTTATACCATTACCGTAAACGGCAAGAAGGTAGAGGCTAAGGTGACAGAGGATGGCTATTATACCATCAACCGCAAGTGGAAAAAGGGCGATGTGGTTCGCGTTCACTTCGACATGGAGGCACGCACGGTACGTGCCAACAACAAGGTAGAGGCAGACCGTGGCTGTATCAGCATCGAGCGTGGTCCTATCGTATATTGCGCAGAGTGGCCAGACAACCAGGGCTTCGACATCATGAGCATCCTGGAAAACCGCGAGCCTCAGTTCGCTGAGGGCAAGCTCTCGTACGATGGTTTCATCGACCCTAAATATAAGAATGTACTGACACTCTACAAGGGTCAGAACATGGAGACCTTGACCGAGAACGTGCAGACCCTCGCCTACGACAAGAGCGGCAAGCTGAGCACCAAGGACCAGACCCTGACTCTCATCCCATACTTCGCCTGGGCTCATCGTGGCAACGGCAACATGAAGGTATGGTTGCCACAAGATGTCAAGGCTGCCAAGCCATCAGCTCCTGCAACTCTCGCAGCTCAAGCTAAGGTAGAATTCTCTTCTCCAGTGCCAGCCAAGAGCAGTATCACCGACGGACTGGTTCCTGCCGATGAGAACGACCGTTCTATCCCATACATCCACTGGTGGCCAAAGAAGAACACCACAGAGTGGATTACCTACACCTTCCCTGAGAGCAAGGAGATCAAGACCAGCACCGTATATTGGTACGACGACCAGCCATGGGGCGGTTGCAAGGTACCAGACAGCTGGAAGCTCTACTATCAGGACGAGGCAGGCAACTGGAAGGAAGTTCCAGGAGCCGATGCTTATCCATGCAAGCGAGGTGTAGCCTGCATCGTGAATTTCGACCCAGTGAAGACCAAGGCTGTGAAGCTCGAACTGAAGCAGCCAGAGACTCTGTCCTGCGGTTTGTTTGAGTGGAGCGTGAAGTAACAAGATTTATTTTAAAATATTTTTCTTTCAAGAATTGCCATATTGCCATACCAGCCAGTAATCTCTCTGATTACAAAGCTGTTAGGGGTATGGCAATTCTTTATTTTTAGGGGTTATCTACCATATATTGCCATGAACAATCTTTATTCATAACTTCGCCATCGATGCGGAAGAAATTACGTCCCGACGTAGCATCTGATACATCGCGACGTAACAATAACTGCGTCGCGACGCAGCAACAGATACGTCGCGACGAAAATGAGGGTACTAATTCTCACGATGGCAATATATGGCAATTCCCGGCGCTTTTCCGAGAATTACCATACGTACTTTTACGCTGAGTATCAACCATTTACACATACAATATGGCAATTAAAACAACGCATTCAAACTTTTTTTATTTTTTCTTCACCAGTCTAATGACATACCCAGACCAAAGACACCATACGGCAAGTATTCCCATTACGAAGATGAATATATATGTAGCAATACTACCTATGAAGATTCTACCGCTATGAGCCTCCAGAGCCACATTCCATAACGACATGGGCAGTTGGTTCATATAAGCGGGTTGTGGCGCAAAGTCGGTTCCTTCATTATACTCTGCAATGACAGGCGTATCTGAGAAATCCTGGCTCATACCTGCTATCGCCTTATTCCCGAAGGGTGCGCCAGCTTTCTTTAGAGCAGCTTTCCCGGAAAAATAATCAACGGTTGTCCCCTTTGCTCTATCCCAAACAAAGAGACCACTAAACGAACCGCAATACCATTTGCCATCATTGTTTTGCTGAAGGACATTCAATCCCATAACACTGACTGGTGGAGTATTGGAGATGGACTCCAACTTTCCTGTCTGGAAATTCACGGAAAAGAAACCATCCGAAGTTGACAAGAGCCAGTCACCGAACTTTTCATCATAACGCACCACACGGAGTTTGTCATTCCAAGGGTTCTTGCTATGAAGCGTTGTTCCAGGGATAGACGGCATCTTGTTTAACACCAAGGCTATCATCACCGGTGGACGAAGACACCAACCTGTCAAGGCTATCAACAAAGTAAGCATGATGGTGTATCTGCCTAATTTGTCATGCCATTGTAGCGACGAACGAAGCAGCCTCTTCTGTTTAGGCTTTAACCAGAAGATAAAACCTGTGATGCAGAGCAATACCAGGATTATAGCAATGCCATCTACGATGAGTTTGCCAATACTGCCAAACAACTCTCCACTGTGAAGCAGCCATATTGTACGAAAGACTGTAACTTTCCCATCATACTCCTTTGGCATAGGCAGTTCTATCCGACGAAAGTTATGATAAGGTGGCAAGGAAACGTAAACATAGGAGCGGCTGAGAACCAAAAGCGTATCTCCATGAGCAGTAATGTCGCTCAACTTCTCTTCCGGCTCTGTCGGAAGAGTTACGCTTTTCCATATTTTGTGACTCCCCAACCGGTAGAGTGAAAATGGAGATACCGACCAGACAGAACCATCATCCGTTCTGATAACATTTCTTATCTGTCGGCAGTCTGCTCCTGCTGGCATCCCCTTATTAAAGTCCCTGAATGTGGATGCTGTAGAATCCGTTTGCCAGATTCCCCCGTTTCCATACAGCAATATGGCATCATCCAAAGCAAGCGTTCCCCTCAGCAACCCGCCATTCCAATTCTTGAATTCATAGCGACTTGGCAGATATTTCCTGCTCACGTCCACATCTTTGATAAGCGAACGGTGGTTGAGCAAAATACCCGACAAGCAGAACATCAGCATGAAAAAGCTCATACCGATGCCTAACCATTTATGTTGTTTTCTCCAAGTTATTTTCTTATTTAGCATATTCATAATCATTATTACTATCTTGAATCAGGCTGCAAAGGTACATATTTCTAAGAAGGTATGCAATACCTAAAAATAATGATAATGAGGATGCTATTACAGCCATTGCATTAAGAGTTTGGTTAGCATGTTTAAGGCAAGAACTTATAAAACGCTCATTTTAAGCTATTTGGAATCTTTAATATGATTTTTTCCTTAAAAAATTTGGTAGTTTCAAATTTTCGCCTTATCTTTGCACCCAATATCAGAAAATTCTCGGGGTTGACTGGATTTGACGGCGAGATGAAATGGTACGTAAGCATGCGGAGGCTCGTTGGCTACCTCCTAAATCCTAGTGAACAAAAAATTAATTGGCGAAAATAACTACGCTCTCGCTGCCTAGTCGAAGTATAGTAAACTAGCTTTATTCCAGCACAGGGTGCTGGAACGAGACATCGCTCAACGGATGTTGTTCCGAATCTTGTTGATCAAGCGGTGCAGGTAAATCGGAAATAGTTCATGTACGCCTCGTTGCATGGATGAAATTTTAGAGGATAAGGGTATGATTGGTGGTCCAGGTCCTGTCATGCCTCGAAAACCGAAGGCTGGAATAAGCATGTAGAAAGCGTATGGTTTCCTTGTGCGGACGAGGGTTCGAATCCCTCCAGCTCCACCCTATTTGATAGAAACAAAAAACTCGCAGATTCTTCTTTAGAATTTGCGAGTTTTTATTTTGCTGTTATTGTTTTCTCAAACTTTCACGATACTTCAGAGGTGACATGTGCAGATGCTCTCTTACATATTTACCGAAGAATGAGGTATTGGAGAAGCCCAGTATACCTGAAATCTCCTTGATAGTTTTCGTTGTAGAACGGAGATAATAGGTGATATCAGCAAGCGTATACTCCGTAATCCACTCGATGGCTGTCTTGCCGGAATGGCGCTTGCAGATGATGGAGAGATATTTTGGCGTGATGCAAAGCTGCTGCGCAAAATATTCTACAGGCTGATGCTTGATTTCGCTCTGCTGCAACATCTCCAGGAACTTATCAAAAAAATCGCTGGCACTGGTTCCCAAAGTTTCTTTCGGGAGATCTGTCAGCAAAAGATTGCTCACGGCAAGGAGAGCACTCTTCAAGAGCGTCTCCACAATCTCACGGCGATATGGTTTCCATGAACTGCGGTCGTTGAACTTCGGATCCAGACAGAGACGCACCAAGTCGGTAAACTTAGAATAGAATACCATATCCACCTCGTTCATCTTCAACACCGAAACCTTGCTCACATACATGGCACGGTTCCATACCGAGATATGAGAACGAAGAATACCAAGCAAGCCGTGATTGCTGACACACATGGCTGTGCATGCAAAATCTTCCGACACCTCTTTGATGTCGAGAATTGAGTTAGGCGGACTGATAAATATATCGCCCTTCTCCACGGTGAATTCCCGCCCGTTGAGTTCAGCTCTCAGGCTGCCTCTCTGACAGGATGCAATCATGTTCATCTGGAATCTCATAGGGTCGGGGTTCTGCAACACCTTGACATTATCAATAATCAAGATGTCCTCATCCAGATAGCTCGCACTGATTTCTGCACTCTGTGCAAACTCACCTTCTTCGATACGCTGCCTGACGTCCTTCTGTTCTTTCATTAATATGCTTTTTAAATTCTTCACTCTTCGTTCTTCACTCTTCCCTATCAAAAAGCCTCTCTGTATTTGTTTTCGTCCTTATCCTCCAACATAGAGAGATAACTCTGATAGCGGCTAGCTGCAATATAATGTTCCTCAACCGCCTTGATTACCGCGCACCCCGGTTCGTGGGTATGGGTACAGTCTGAGAACTTACAATTCTGAGAGAACTTGAAGATTTCCTTAAAATAGCTGGTCAGCTCTTCCTTTTCGATATCAAAGGTACCAAAACCCTTGATGCCCGGAGTATCAATGAGATAACCACCTTCCGGCAGTTCCAGCATCTCACTGAAGGTTGTGGTATGCATTCCGCTATTATGCGCCTCGCTGATTTCGGCGGTACGCTGCTCTGCATCAGGAATGAGCTGGTTGATGAGGGTTGACTTTCCTACCCCGCTGTTGCCGCTCAACAAAGATTTCTTATCCTTGATAAGAGGTCGCAACAGTTCAACACCTTCGCCTGTAGCTGCCGACAATTCGATACATTTATATCCGATGGTCTCATAGAGCGTACACATCATCTTCTCGTAATGCAATTCTTCTTCTGAAAGTAGGTCACTTTTATTGAAGATGATGATAACAGGCACTCTGTAGGCCTCAGCGCCAGCCAGGAACCGGTCGATGAAGGTAGTAGAAGTCTGCGGATAATTCACCGTTACCACAAGCAGCGCCTGGTCTACATTAGCTGCCAGAATATGACTCTGCTTACTGAGGTTAGGTGATTTACGAATGATATAGTTTTGGCGGTCTTCGATAGAAGAGATAAATGCCGTACCCTCCTGATTGGTAATAAGCTGCACATAATCGCCTACAGCCACAGGATTGGTGCTGCGGATGCCCTTCAATCTGAAATTGCCCTTGATTTTACTTTCTATCAGCTGGCCATCGTCTGTCTTGACGGTGTACCAGCTGCCTGTATTTTTAATAACGAGTCCTCTCATTATCACTTATTAAATAATGTAAGTCCAGAATGATTTAGACTGTCATGATTTCCTTCTCCTTCTCGTCCATCAGGTTTTCGAGCTGCTTGATGTACTTGTCGTGGAGTTTCTGCAAATCGTTCTCAGCATCCTTCTCCAAGTCTTCAGAAAGTCCATCCTTGATAGCTTTCTTCAACTTCTCCTTGATTTCCTGGCGCACGTTGCGCACCTCAATCTTAGCACGCTCAGCAATCTTGTTACACTGCTTTACGAGTTCCTTACGGCGCTCACCTGTTGGCTGAGGAATACCCAGACGTACGATTTCGCCATTGTTCTCAGGAGTGATACCTACACCACTATCCATGATAGCCTTTTCGATATCCTTGATAGCCTTTTTGTCCCAAGGGCGGATAGCGATAGTACGGGCATCAGGGGTTGTAACTGTAGCTACCTGGTTCAGAGGAACCATACTGCCATAACTATTTACGCGCACACCATCGAGGATGGCTACATTAGCACGACCAGCACGAACATGAGAGAGTTCCTCTGCGAGATACATTGCTGCCATCTCCATACGCTCTGCTGCAGAATTCAAAGTTTCTTTAACGTCTATCATAATTATATGTTTTTATTTTATTAATTCTAATCTTTTCAATTCTTCGCCCACATAGTTGGTGAGTTCTACAAACTGCTGGATAGTGAGCTGCTCAGGGCGCTTGGTCATGATGTCGGTGGTGTAGAAATCCTCGCGTGGGGTTACACCCGGGAACATCTGCTTCAAACTCACACGGAGCATCTTGCGACGCTGGTTGAAGACCGTCTTAACCAGACGCTTAAACAGTTTTTCATCACAGCCAAGGTCAGTCACCTTGTTACGAGTCATACGGATTACCGCACTCTTTACCTTTGGTGGTGGGTTGAACACATTCTCATCTACCGTAAAGAGATATTCCACATCATACCATGCCTGGATGAGCACACTGAGGATACCATAGGCTTTGTTGCCTGGTTCTGATGCCATACGCAATGCCACCTCGCGCTGAATCATTCCGGTACAGCAAGGAATGAGATCCTTGTAATCGAGCATCTTGAAGAATATCTGCGATGAGATATCGTATGGATAATTACCTGTCAGTACAAACTGCTTTCCATCGAATATCTGGTTCAAATCCATTCTCAGGAAGTCTTCACCGATAATATTATCCTTGAGTGTCGGGAAATTCTCATGAAGATACGCCACCGACTCCGAGTCGATTTCCACTGCCTTGACGGGTCTTGGTTTCTCTACGAGATATTGGGTAAGAACGCCCATACCTGGTCCGATTTCGAGAACAGGTATATCCGGGCAGGCATCCACCGTATCGGCGATGCGCTTTGCTATATTGAGGTCGGTCAAGAAGTGCTGACCGAGATTCTTCTTAGGCTTTACAGCTTTCATATCTTATCTTTATATTATATATTTTGCAAAAATACGATTATTTTTTGAGAATCCACACGAAGTATGCGATTTTTTTTATCTTTTTGGGTAAAAAAGGGAAAGAGCCACTTGTTTCTTAAAAAAAAGGCTATACTTTTAGCCATAAATGGCGCCCAAGCGTTTATTTATGCTAAAAATATGCAGATTCGAACGATATTGTCAATAAAAGTATTATCTTTGCATCTAATTATGGATATAAAGAAGATAGCAAACAACATATGGAAGGTGGCTTTGTCGCTCATTCTGGGTGGCGCCATCCTTTATTGGATGTATCGCGGATTCGACTTCAAGCAAGTAGAAGATGTTCTGCTTCACAAGATGAGTTGGACCTGGATGCTGCTGTCGTTCCCTTTTGGCATCTCTGCCCAGGTGTTCAGAGGATGGAGATGGAAACAGTCGCTGGAACCATTAGGCGAGAAGGCACGCTCCAGTATCAGCATCTACTCCATCTTCCTGTCCTATGCTCTGAGTCTTGTAATTCCTCGTGCAGGCGAGTTTGCCAGATGCGGCGTATTGAAGAAATGGGATGATGTTTCGTTTCCGAAAGCCTTGGGTACCGTCGTTACAGAAAGAGCCATCGATTCACTCCTCGTGCTGCTAATTACGGCGCTGGTCTTTGTGATGCAGATTCCGGTATTCCTCAATTTCTTTGAGAAAACAGGTACTAGCATGGACAGTTTACTCTGCCAATTTACAGCCACAGGTTACATAGTGACTGCTATCTGTGGCATAGCAGTACTCATCCTGGCTCACTATCTGCTCAAGCGACTCGCTATATATAATAAGGTGAAAGCAACACTGGGAGGACTCTGGCAAGGTATCATCTCGCTGAAAGGTGTCAGAAATGTACCGCTCTACATCGCCCTTACACTGGGCATCTGGTTGAGCTATTTCTTCCACTACTATCTCACCTTCCAATGCTTCGAGGCAACCTCCCATCTTAATCTGATGTGCGGTCTGGTGACATTCATCGTGGGCAGCATAGCGGTCATCGTACCAACTCCTAACGGAGCCGGACCTTGGCATTTTGCCGTCAAGACAATGCTCATACTCTATGGCATTCAGGCAAACGATGCCCTCTTCTTCGTTCTCATCGTACACTCCGTGCAAACCCTGCTTGTAGTCATTTTGGGAATCTATGCCTGGATAGCACTGGCGTTTACCGGGAAAGTGAAGAGTGAAGAGTGAGGAGTGAAGAATCCTCTTGCTTTAGGGCGTATGTCCAACTTAACATTGAACATTGAACATTTAACATTAAAATAAAAATAATATGGCTGACATTAAGAATTTGAACCCAGTTGAAATCTGGCGTAACTTTGACAAGTTAACACAAGTTCCACGTCCATCTGGACATTTGGAAAAGATTCAGGCTTATTTGCTCGATTGGGCAAAAGAAGCAGGTGTAGAGGCTTTCCAAGACCCAGCAGGCAACATCGTGATGCGCAAACCTGCTACTCCAGGTATGGAGAACCGCAAAGGCGTTATTATGCAGGCGCACATGGACATGGTTCCTCAGAAAGCACCAGACAGCAAGCATAATTTCGAAACTGACCCTATCGAAACCATCATCGATGGCGACTGGGTACGTGCTAATCATACAACACTCGGTAGCGACGACGGACTTGGCGTAGCTACAATCATGGCTGTAATGGAATCAAAAGATTTGCAGCATGGTCCTATCGAGGGCTTGATTACCGCCGACGAAGAGACAGGCATGTATGGTGCCAACGATCTCCCAGCAGACGAACTGAACGGCGACATTCTCTTGAACTTCGATACCGAGGTTTGGGGGGAGTTCGTTATCGGTAGCGCTGGCGGTATCGACATCACAGCAACTCTCGATTATAAAGAGGTAGAAACCGACAAGGAAGATGCTGCCGTTAAGGTAACCCTCAAGGGATTGAAGGGCGGTCACTCCGGTATCGAGATCAACGAAGGCAGAGCGAATGCCAACAAGTGCATGGTTCGTTTCGTGCGTGAAGCTATTTCAGAACTCGATGCCCGTCTAGCTTCATGGCAGGGCGGCAACATGCGTAATGCCATCCCATTCCAGGCTGAGGTTGTTCTGACCCTGCCTAAGGAGAACATTGAAGCTTTGAATGACCTGGTAGCAGACTGGAAGGACGAAATCTGTGATGAGTTCGAAGGCATTGAGACAACCGAGAACATCGAGTTCTTCGCCGAGAATGTAGAGACTCCTAAGATGCAGGTTCCTGCCGAAATCCAGGATAATCTTGTAGATGCAATCTACGCTTGCCACGATGGCGTATTGCGTATGGCTCCATCTATGCCTGAAATCGTAGAGACCTCTTCAAACCTCGCAATCGTTGAGATTGGTGACGGCAAGGCTGCTATCAAGATTCTGGCCCGTTCCAGCCACGAATACTACAAGATGTATCTTGCCACAATGATAGAAAGCTGTTTCAACATGGCAGGCATGAAGGTTGAATTCAGCGGCAGCTACATGGGATGGAACCCTAACCCTAAGAGCGACATTCTGGAACACGTATTGAAGGTTTACAAAGAGCAGAACGGCACAGACGGTAAGGTACAGGCTGTTCACGCAGGTTTGGAGTGCTCTATCATCCTGAGCAAGTATCCTAACCTCGATGTCGTATCATTCGGTCCTACTCTTCTTAGTCCTCACACAGCCAATGAGCGTTGCCAGATCAGTTGCGTTGCTCCTTTCTGGAACCTCGTCAAGCAGCTCCTGACAGAGATTCCTGCAAAGTAAAAAATGGGATACGAAATTACAAAAAGATTAAAAAAGAAAGCCGAGAGTGAAAATTCTCGGCTTTTTTGTTCCAGTTTTCAAAAGAAATCATTACCTTTGCAGTCGATTTCGCAAGTCTTGTAAAATCTCTGTAGCAGATTATACAAATTCACTTGCATAAGTTTCATTAAAATAACACCAAAATGGACGATTATCACGCGGAGAACAATAATGAATTGTAAGGCGTGGAGATTCAGCAACGATGAAGCCTTTCAGTAGGCCGTACCCAAGCGCTAGTCTCCATACCCCAAACTTTTATTATGTGGAGATTAGCAAACTATGAAGACTTATTGGAATATAGACAAGAATCTGACTGTACTCAATGAGTGGCAGCCAAACTGCTGGATACAAGTAACATGTCCAACTGATGAAGACCAGCGCTTGCTGGAAGAAGAATTCAAGATCCCTGATTATTTCCTCTCGGATATCAGCGATACCGATGAGCGTGCCCGCTATGAATATGACGATGGCTGGATGCTCATCATCCTCCGTATCCCTTATGTCAAGGAAATACGCAGCCGTACACCATACACCACCGTGCCTCTGGGTATCATCCATAAGCGCGATGTTACCATCACCGTATGCTATTATGAAACCAACATGATGATTGATTTCGTAAGCTACCAGCAGAAGCGCAGCGAGGGGTTCACCGACTATGTAGACATGACCTTCCGTCTCTTCCTTTCATCAGCGGTTTGGTATCTGAAGCGATTGAAACAGATCAATTCGCTCATAGAAAAGGCAAAACGAAACCTCGATCATGGTGTAAACAATGAGAGCCTGATTGGCCTGAGCCGCCTGCAGGACTCCCTTACCTACTTCATCACCTCTATCCGAGGCAACGAGAATCTCCTGTCTAAGTTGAAGTTCAAGCTGCAGGTAGACGAACTTGATGCCGACCTCATCGAAGACGTAAACATCGAGATGACACAGGCACGCGAAACCACAAGCATCTACTCCGACATTCTGGAGTCGACGATGGATACCTATTCGAGCATCATCAACAACAACATGAATACCACGATGCGTACCCTGACCAGTATCAGTATCGTCATGATGTTGCCTACGCTGATTTCCTCATTGTTCGGTATGAACTTAATCAACGGTATGGAAGACAGCCATTACGGATTTGCCATTGCCCTGGTTATCTCCGTGCTCGTTTCTGCACTTTCATGGGGCTTCCTCAGATACAAGCGCCTGCTCTAAGCATATACCACTCTGATATGCATTAAGTAGCCCGAAAGAGCACATAAAACGATGATTAGCAAGAAAAAGGCAATTATAAATACAAAAAAAATTAAAAAATCGAATATCATGGCATGATATTCGATTTTTTTTTTTAAGTTTGCAACTTATTAATAATATAATTTTGTATGGGGTCGAATTGCAGATAAGCGACTACCGGCCCAAGAAACTCGAATCATAAACTAAACAAAGTGACATGATGGACTCTCAAGAAAAAGCTCTGTTGCAGCAGAGCACCCTGGAAGACCCTGCCAAGAAGGCTTATGCCACCAAGCAGGAAGTGCTCGAAAGAGTAAAGGAAATCGCTCATAGCAGCGAAAATCCAAACAAGGAGGAACTCGACCTACTCAAGACTACTTTCTACAAGATTCATCTCGCAGAAAGAGACGCACAGATGAAAGAGTATCTCGCAAAAGGCGGTGACCCAGAGAAGTATATCCTTCTACCGGATGACACCGAAGAAGCCTTCAAGGCTGAGATGCAACTCATCAAGGAGAAAAGAGCCAAGATCTTCCTGGCACAAGAAGAAGAAAAACAAGATAATCTCCGCAAAAAAGAGGAAATTATCGAAAAGATAAAGGCCATGACCACCTCACCGGAGGAGGCCAACAAATCATATCAGGACTTCAAGGCCTTGCAGCAGGAATGGAAGGAAATCAAGAACATCCCTGCAGACAAGGCAAACGAGGTATGGAAGAACTACCAGCTCTATGTAGAGCAGTTCTACGACATGCTCAAGTTGAACAGCGAAGCCCGCGAATATGACTTCAAGAAGAATCTTGAAGCCAAGACCAAACTCTGCGAGGCTGCAGAGAAACTCAATGAGGAAGAGGATGTTATTTCTGCCTTCCACCAGCTTCAGGACCTCCACCAGCAATATCGTGAGATTGGTCCTGTTGCCAAGGAGTTGAGAGAACAGATTTGGGAGCGTTTCAAGGCTGCCAGCACTGTTATCAACAAGAAGCACCAGCAGCACTTCGAAGACCTGCGTGCCAAGGAAGAGGAAAACCTCGCCAAGAAAACTGCCCTCTGCGAAAAGGTAGAGGCTGCCAACCAAGGAGAATACAAGACTGCTAAGGACTGGGAGAAGGTTACCCAGGAAATCATAGAGATTCAGAAAGAGTGGCGCACTATCGGTTTTGCCCCTCAGAAGATGAACGTCAAGATTTTCGAGCGTTTCCGCATCGCCAACGATGAATTCTTCAACAAGAAGGCAGAATTCTTCAAAGGATTGAAAGATACCTACTCTGCCAATCTCGAAAAGAAACAGCAACTCGTAAACAAGGCAAAGGAACTGGCTGACAGTACAGACTGGAAGAAGACTGGCGACAAGTTCATCGCTCTTCAGAAAGAATGGAAGAAGGTGGGTACCGTACCTCATAAACAAGGCGAATTGCTCTGGAAGGAATTTCTGGATACCTGCAACAAGTTCTTCGAAGCCCGCAACAAGCAGAATGCCGGTTCACGCAGCGAGGAACATGCCAATCTGGACAAGAAGCGCAACATTATTGCCCAGCTCAAGGAACTTGTAGTTGCAGAGATTTCAGACAACGATTTCCAAAAGAAGCTCAAAGATCTTGCCAAGCAATACAGTGCAATCGGACACGTTCCTTTCAAAGAGAAAGACAAGGTATATAAAGAGTATCATGAGGCTATCGATGCTGCCTACGAGAAACTTCACGCCACCAACGCAAAGCGCCACTTCGACAACTTCAAGAACAACTTGAAGAATGTTGCCAAGGAAGGCGGCAATGCACTCGGCAATGAGCGTGGTAAACTCTTGCGCCGCTACGACCAGTTGCGCAGCGAGATTACTACCTACGAGAACAACCTCGGTTTCTTCAATACGGCTAGCAAGAAGGGCAACAGCCTGGTAGAAGAAATGAACCGTAAGATTGAGAAACTCAAGGCTGACCTCGAAATGGTAAAGCAGAAAATCAAGGCTATTGATGCCGAGAAGAAATAAACACAATAAACCCCAGGGCAAAAGCTCTGGGGTTTATTGTTATGAATACTCCATAAAACAGAATTCCTATAAACAAAAAAAAACACCTTTCATTACTGAAAGATGCCTTACCGTATGAGTTGGGATACCCGGACTCGAACCAGGAATGACA
>JAJXBQ010000056.1:1999-16973 GCA_021640525.1 Segatella copri | reverse complement strand
TTTTGCAACACTAAGATAAGTGAAATTTCTGACATGGCAAAATCCTGAGCAACTTATTGTTGCTCAGGTGCTTATAAAAAATATTAAATTATAGTGTTGCGGAAATAAAGATTTAGAAAATTGATATGATTGAGATTAGACATATTGAAGAGAAGGACCAGCAACAGTTGGCTCATGTCATCCGTTCTGTTTTTGAGGAATATGGCGCTCCGCTGGTCAACACCGTGTATGATGACCCAAGGACGGAGCATATCTTTGATGCAATGGCTGGGAAGAATGCCGGCTATTTGGTTGTAGCTGATGATGGGGGCGTTCAGGGAGGCTGCGGCTATTATCCCACGGAGGGATTGCCGGATGGATATGCAGAACTGGTAAAGTTCTACCTGTCTCCTTTAGTTCGTGGTCAAGGCAATGGATCTGTTTTGTTCTCGCAGGCCATTGAAGGAGCCCGAAGGGCTGGTTATAGTCATCTGTATATTGAGTCATTTCCACAATTCTCAGATGCAGTAGCCATGTATGAGCGTCATGGCTTCAGGCATATTCCTCAGCGCCTTGGTGACTCGGGACATACCGCCACCACCATTTTTATGGTAAAGGAGTTGTAGAGCAAAGCCTGTGAATATAGACTCTTTAAATGACAACTGCAAAATAGAAATAGAAAAAATTCCTCCAAAAGGAGTGAGTTTCTCAGATTTTATTTGTATTTTTGCCATGTCATTCAGAGTTTTATTTGTTTTAAAAAGCAACACTAAGATAAGTGAAAATTCTGACATGCCAAAATCCAGAGCAACTTATTGTTGCTCAGGTGCTTATAAAAATATTAAATTATAGTGTTGCGGAAATAAGGTTTTCTTAAAACAGACTGACAATGAAGGAAGATAAAGATGAAATAGAATTCAGCTACGAAGTCTTCGACCGACAGCTCGACAACTTCTGCCGAATGCTCAGCATTCTGGTAGATGCATGGGAAGATTACAGTCCGCAGGAACTTACCTTCGATATCCGTTCGCTCTGCACCAAAGCCACCCGGCTCTGCTATATGGCAGAGAAAGATATGGTGCTGCAGCACAACGACATAGCGAAACAGCGAAAGGAGCAGAACGAAACCCACGAAGTAAGCATCAGCATCATCGTAATGCAGAAGTTTACACCCCTGATGGCGCATATCATGGAAGACATGAAAAAGGGAAAACAGATAGAAGGAAAACGGATGAAAGTGGCACCGCTGGATATGACCCGCATCCTGCCAAAGCTCAACGAATTTTTCGAAACCGATGAACTGGGCAAAGGAAGTACTATCGACGTAAACGAAGTAACCAAACTCCAGAAAGAACTGTTACGCCAGGTAAAACCCACTCATATCCCCGGCGTAAAACCCGTAGAGCGCCTCTGGAATCTCTTCCAGCTATACAGCATGGCATGTTATCTGATGCTCCACTTCCGCCAGCTGAGCCATTTCACCAACCTCGCCATGAGCGAAGAGCAGACCACCCGCCTCTTCGAAATGTCGCTACAGGAATATCAGGAAGAACCAAAGGGCATCAGCGACATAGACCGATACTTTACAACCCTGGAATATGATAACAACGGAAAGCAACTCTCCGTCAGCCAATTGCTGGAAGTAAGAAAAACGCTAAAAGACGAGGTACCGGAAAATCTGCGCCTCGACTTTATGAAATATATAAGAGACACCCAACTGCTGGGCGCCCAGCTTGCCCACGTCAATTTTACAGCACAAGAATATCTCAAACTGGTATCAGCCACCGTAAAATGGCACATCATCGAGCAGGAAATCTACGATTTGGAACATCCCGAAGGCATTCCGGAAACCCTTCCCAACGAGGTTTTCTACAAAGTAAAAGACGGCAAATACATCGACATGCAGAATCTGAAGGCTCAGATAGCCAAGATGTTGAAATTTGTTACCCGCAAGAACCACTGGTTCTGCGTATGGTGTGTATTGAATCACAACTGCATGCTTCAGGACAACCAGAACTTCGAAGCCTTTGCCACCCAGATGATGACTCCCGAATGGTTTGGCGACATCGATGATTATCTCCACTTCTCGGGCGACAATCTCCGCGACTACCGCCGTTATTTCTCAGAGATAGATTATCCGCAATGGGATGAAAAGAAATTTAAGGAAATCAAGGACCTTTATAACATGACGAAATGGTCAGACAAGCTCCTCAGCAAATTCCAGTATCTCTGCATCACGATGAATGGTGTGTTTGATAAGAAAAGCCTCTGATTCAGGCTTGTTTTATGCATAAAAAACAGCTTTTAAATACCTGATTTACAAAATAATATTAAAAGTTCACAAGTTTGTGGTCCACAACCTTGTGAACTTTCATTTTTTTGCTTATCTTTGCATCCGTAATCAAGCAAAAAAACAATGGAAAAGGCATTCGTATATGGTATGTCGGTTGCCGGAAACAACTTCACCGACCGAATAGAAGAAACCAAGCGCATCAAGGCAGACTTTGAGCATGGCATCAATGTCATCCTCATCTCTCCCCGACGCATGGGCAAGACTTCGCTCGTCAAAAAGGTAATATCCGAAATTGATAATCCAGAGATAAAAGTGGTGTATATGGACATCTATGACTGCCGAAGCGAATATGATTTCTACAATCGCTTTGCAGAAACCATTATGAAATCTATGAGTAATAAGCTGGAACAAGTAGTAGAAAACATCAAGCAGTTCCTGGTAAGAGTTTCACCAAAAATCTCCTTTAGTCCAGATCCTACATCCGAATATTCATTATCTATGGGAATTACACCAAAGGACTATTCCCCTGAAGAGATTCTGAATCTTCCGGAAAGAATCGCTCAGGAAAAGGGAATCCGCATGGTGGTCTGCATCGACGAATTCCAGCAAATTGGAGAATTCCCTGATACTCTTACGGTTCAGAAAAAACTGCGTGGCGCCTGGCAGCATCATCAGAATGTATCATATTGTTTCTTTGGAAGCAAGAAGCATCTGATGGAAAACATTTTCCAAAACCGACGCATGCCTTTCTATATGTTTGGCGAGATGCTGCACTTGGATTGCATTCTTACTGAATATTGGGTGCCTTTCATCTGCTCCCGATTCGAGAAATACGGAAAGAAAATATCTGAGGAATATGCTACAAGAATCTGTAAAATCGTAAAGAACTATTCTTCCTACGTGCAGCAACTAGCTTGGAACGTGATGGCAGAAACCGAGAAAGAAGTAAACGAAGAAACCTTACAAAGTGGCATCAGCGCCTTGCTGCAACAATGTCATGGTCTCTTCGTACAGCAAACCGAGGGCTTAACCACCTATCAGCTCAATTTTCTGCGCCTCCTCTGCAGTGGCGTCCACTCAGGTTTCACCACCCAGGCTGTAGCTGAAACCTATCAGCTGGGCAGCAAATCCAATATCGACCGCATCAAGAAAGCCCTCATCGACAAAGAATTGATCACCCTGGAAAAGGACGGCATCTTCATTGCCGACTGCGTGTTCGAGCTTTGGTTTAAGAAGGAAATGATGTAGCTGAACTTTCGTAAGTGGGCTCAGTAAATATGCATATTATTTAGTCATGCCATACCACTCGTTTCCTCCAAAAACACGCAGATAATCTGCGCTAACGTATGTTTTTGGGGCCGTTAGCGCTGATTATTCACGGATAAATTGCGCTAATGTTTTTCCCATTAATAGAGCATACCAAACATCCATAACGGGATGATGTTTCCATACCCCGTCTCTATATCGTCCTTTACTACATATCCATTTTCTATGTTCTGCAGCTGATTTTGCTTTTTCTTCTTTCCACCAACCTCGAATGTATATTTTCCATCTATCAGGAAATCAGATATAGGTGATACAGTTACAGGCATGAGTGAGCGTGTCTGATTGAAAAAGAAAGTTTCTCTCACAGTTCCTATCTCAACACTCTTTCCAGCAAGAGTATAGATGAGTGTTGGATTATCCAGATAGATCTTATCTACCTTTCCTAGTCCTTGAATACCACCAGTTGAAGTACGAAGCTGCCCTATAAGTCCAGCTTTCTCCAGATAGGTGCAAAGGTCGGCTATATTGTTTCTAGAAACTTCAAGCTGTCCTCCAATCTGGCTCATGTTAGGCTTGAATGGTGCACTTTGAGCGATGATGGCAAGTAGCCTTTTGAGTTTTCTTGCAGTTGAAACCGTAAGGTCTGCATATTGCGGAATATCGGTTTCTATCGCTGCATTGACCACTTGCTGAATATACATTCTGATGTCGCCATCAGAAAAAGGATAATACCCTCGTTGCAGATAGTCTGCGAAGTGTTCTAATGGCAAGAAGCCAGTCGGTATATTGACTTCCTGTTGCATAAGCTGTTCTAAAGTACATACAGGAAAGTGGATTCCATGAAAGAGTTCCAGATATTCCCGGTATGATAGACCTTGCATCTCGTACATAAGTGCACGACGGCTCAGGTCAAATGCTCCCTTAGCTATGTCGAGAACAGATGACCCAGTAAACATTACATGGAGTTCGGCATGGTAGTCGTATATCAATTTCAACTCTCTTGCCCAATCCTTGTATTTATGAATTTCATCTATGAAAAGATACTTTCCGCCCATCTTTGCAAATGAATCTGCCAGTTCGGTGAGCCTATGACTGGCAAAATAAAAATCTTCTGCCTGTACATAGAGTGAGTCTTTTCTTGGTAGTTGTTCTTTGATGTGTTGAAGCACCAAAGTTGTTTTACCTACACCTCTTGGTCCCATCAGACCTATCATACGAGCATCCCAATTGATGCGATCATACATATAGCGATGAAACGTAGTACTCGTTTCTCTCAGCAATTTGTCGAATGTTGCTTGTAATTGTTCCATTTTATGCCCGATTATGTTGTTCTTTGGCTGCAAATATACGAATAAATAGCGAAAGTGCACTGAGTTCAGTGCACTTTTTAACAAAAATTGCACTATACTCAGTGCACTTTTCTTAAATCACAGTAAAATCAAAACAGGGTGTTATTTCTTACTCTTAGGCGCCTTACTGAATTTATACATCAAATGCACCATGGCATAACTTGGCAGGGTGTTGTTCCATTTCTCGGTCTTGCCCTGTCCGCCCACCTCATACACGGTGCTCGAGAGATTCTGAAGAATATCAAAGGCCTCTGCCTTCAGCGTCAGCTTGCCTTTGCAGAACGAACGGGCTAGCGAGGCGTTCCATACCAGATCACTGGTGTTAAACGATTTCTCGCTGTAACCACGCCTGCAATATTCCTTCAGGTCGGTAGAGAGCGAGATGCCCAGAGGCAAGGTGTAAGTCATGTTGCCACCATACTCAAAATCATAGGCATTCAATTTCTCGAAATTGCTGCGGTCGCTCGTACCATGCTTCCACTCCAGCTTTCCACCCAAGTTGATGCTCAACTTGTCTTTCTGATACTTGAAGTACAAACTATTACCCAACTCGGTTGTGAGCACATAGCATAGCTGGGTAGAATTATCATCGTAAGCTATATCAAAATCCTTGCGGCGCAAACCGTTAAACCACAGGCGATAATCCAGACGGAACAAGCGAGCCTTGTCAAGAGCCACACCATAAGATGTCGTTGTCCAGAAATCCCAGTTGCCGCCACCACTAATATTATCACTCATATAGGTGTAACCACCCGTCTGCGAATTATAAGTAGTGCGGGTACCCACAATGTTGTGATAGAAATTACCCGTAACGAAGAATCCCACATACTGCTGATTCTTGAGTCCGTTGAAACGGATGTTTACATCGTAATGATGATACAGCGAATTCTCCAGGTCCGGATTGTTCACCCTCACCGCCAGCGGATTCGAATTGTCTCTGTATGGCATGATGCTGAAGAAATCAGGCGTCTGGCTCTGCATATAATAATGTAAGCGGATAGACTTCTTACCGTCACTACAATCATACATGAACGATGGCTTGAACACCACACGGTTTCTCCGGGCTATCGTGTCGAGAGTCGATGTATGGTAATTAAGACGCTCTTTTTCTTCAGAAATGCTCAGCGATAGAAACAGGTATGAAGATCTATCATTTCTTTGGAATACAAGTTCACCACCCGTATTCTTTTTCATCGTCTGATAGCTTCTACTCACATCCTCGTCTATCACCCCCGAAAGCTGCTCCATGTTAGAAGGCAGCGTGGCGAACATCAGTTCCGGATTGGCTATCCAGTCGCCGCCAAGCTCATCCAGGCGGTATTTCAAGCCCTTCACCGATTGATAGGTCTGCGCAAATTTGGGTCCTATAAACATTGCCCATTTAGAATATGGAAATCCTATTTCATAATCCAAGCTGGCATTCATATCATAGCTATTCTGTCTGCTGTCGTTGTAATAGTTACGCAAATCCTTCTCGCCAGTCTTGAAATACTCATTGCGGTTCAGGCTGAAAGACTCGTTTGGCTTGGAGCTGGCATACTTTCCAGACATGTCCAGAGTTATTCTGTCACCCCATGGCAACTTATACCATACCATAGCAGTCTCAGAAGCAGTGAATGCATGCTCTTTTGAGCGCGATTGATAGAGCGACCGGTTGGTGATGATGTCGTGCAGGCTGCCACTAACATTCTGTGCAAAGGTAGAATCGATGGTCTGCCTGATGTCGCCCCATCTTTCAGGATTGGCAGAATAGGTAGCACTGAGGTTTGACGAAGATGACTTTCTGTCGGAGTAGTCGATACGGGTATCCGACCATACTCCCAACTTTCCACTCACCCGGAAGTTATTGTAGAGGTTGAAACTATGGTTGTCGCTGCGCGAATCACTGATACTTCTACCGAAGATATTGCCTGTAGAGGCAAAATTCTCCTGCGAACTGTGGGTCAAGTCATGCGTATTGTCCCAAGCAAACGTAACGTTTCCCTGCTCTCTTATTTTCTGGCTCTTCGATGTCGTATTAAAGTCAACGCCCACTTGGCGGGTAGTCTTTTGTCCCTGCGGACTGTTGGAAGGCGACCAGTCGCCCTGACTTCCCGGTTTTCGTGTTTCGTTCTTGTTATTCATGTTGCCGAATACCGAGATTCGAGAATTGTCAGTGTAGTAGAGACCGAAGAGACGAGCCAGATAGCGGTCTTCGCTTCCCCCCGCCGCCTCCATGTTGGCGATGTATCCACGGGAGTACTCACGCTTCAAGGCGACATCCATCACATAGTCTTTCTTCTCCATCTCCTTCCCCATGAGTCGGCTTTTTTCAGAAGAACGGTCATACACCTTCAGTTCCTTTACGGTATAGTAAGGAAGATTGTCGAGCATCACCTGATTCTTCCCCTTGAAGAAGTCTTTTCCGTTAAGGAGCAGATAATCTATCTTCTTGCCGTTTACGTAAATATCGCCGTTACTCTTCATTTCGGCTCCCGGCATCTGTCTTATAAGAGCGTCGAGCATGGAGCCATCAGGCACATTGAATGCGCTGGCATTAAAGACGAGCGTATCGCCACGGTAAGCCAGCTTCACCTTGGTGCCTGTCACCACCACGTCATCGAGGGCAACATCCTTATTGAATTTCTTCTTGAGCAAAAGCGAAGGGAATGAGAAATCCTTATTGCGTCCAATGTATTTGATGGTATGATTGATGCACTTCGTCTCATAGCCATCACACGCTGCCTTGATGATATAAGAAGCGGGACGTGCAGGAACATGGGTAATATAGAAGAGGCGTTTTCCCCTTCCTCTCGTAGTCATGGTATCTATCACGTTGCTGTCCTTGTCCATCACCGTGACAAAAGCCTTCAGATAGGCTTGGGTAAACGAATCTTTCACGTCACCATAAACTTCTATTTTATGCTCTTTCTTTTTCTTTTCCTGCTGTTGCTGCAGATTATACTGATTGTACAGATTGTGCAGATTGCCACGAGCATAGGTTGGCAATAGAGCCATCAAAAACAAGACAATCAAGTTAATAGATTTCATATTATTATAGTTAGTCAGTTATTATTCACCACATTCTTTCATCTACAGTATTGCCCCCATCAGGCAGCCAATATACTGATAGATTTTGCAAAGTTACTGTTTTTATGTTAGAATGTTGCATAATAGTCTGCATTTTAATCTTTATTATCTTTTTATAAGCACCCCATGGATATGAGTAGTTACTTTATATTTTATCCGAATATTGCAGATACGGAATATAATGGATAATTGACAAGCCAATCCTGCTCCCTGTAAGGTGACATGGATAGGCGCATACCTTTCAATCCCTGATTGCGCTCCACAAACACCCTCAGACTCTTAGCCTGTAAATTCTCCTCAGCCTTTACTTCTATCGGAATGATTCTTTCCTCATCCTGCACCAGGAAATCTATTTCACCACGTGAATTTTCTGCCGACCAATAATAGATAGACAAGGAAGATTTCTCCTTAAGCTGCTGCAGGACATACTGCTCTGTCAGCGCCCCCTTAAAATCTGAAAACAGCACATTTCCTTCCAGCAAGCTTTGGGCAGGAATATTGCTCATGGCTGCCATCAGTCCGACATCAGACAGGAATAACTTGAAAGCAGAGAAATCCTCGTATGCAGCCAATGGCAACTGGGCTTTCTTGCAGCGGTTTACCTTATAGATCAGCCCTGCATCTTTCAGCCATTCGATGGCGAGCTCAAAATCCTTTGCTCTGGCTCCTTCCTTCACGGCACCATAGATGAATTTCTTGTTTTCCTTGGCGAGCTGGGATGGGATGGATTTCCATACCATTCGGATACGTGGAACTTCTATGGCCGGAGCATGTTTGGAAAAATCACGCTCACACGCTTCAAGGATTCCTTTTTGAATACTTCTGACTTTAGACAGATTCCCCTCTCTGGCAAAAGACTGGACAACAGCCGGCATTCCCCCTACCAGATAATACTGACGCAGACATTCTTCAAATTTATTCCGGAACATGGTTATCATATTCCAATCCTTTTTCATGAGCAGTTCTACCATCCTGCCTTCACCGATTGCATCCAAGAATTCAAAGAATGTGAGGGGATATAAATGCATGAAATCTACCTTACCTACAGGAAAAGAGTCATTCTGATGCATTGCTATTCCGAGCAATGAACCTGCAGCTACGACATGATATTGAGGTGCTTTTTCTGCAAAATACTTTAATGCGGTGATACCCCTGGGTGCTTCTTGTATCTCATCAAGGATAATAAGCGTATTTTCATCAATAGGAACTCCTGTACTCCATTGTATGCTATTGATAATACGGGGAATATCAAAGTCATGTGCAAAAACTTCCCGGAGCATTTCATTGTCTTCGAAGTTCACATACGCACTACGGGTATAGGCCTCTTTGGCAAATTCCTGCATCAGCCAGGTTTTGCCAACCTGGCGGGCTCCAAGCATAATCAACGGCTTTCGGTCGTTGCTTGCTTTCCATTGATATAGGTATTTGATGGCATTTCTCTTCATAACTATCTGATTATTTGATGTTTCTGAATGCAAAGATACATTTTTTATTTCAAAGAGTACAAAAAGTCGTCCTTAAAAATGTATAAAACCACAAAAAGTCGTCCTTAAAAGTGTGGGAAATCACAAAAAGTCGTCCTTAAAAGTGTTTTTTGATAAAGCATAGCATACATATAACAGAATGATTTTTTCCATAACCAACCTCTATATCATACTTTACTACATTTCCACTTACTCTTCCATATCGAAAAAAATATAATTTTTATTCAATACAACGATTATATTGAATATTTTTATTACCTTTGCGATGTAGAAAAGGAAGAGCCGGCAGGCTCCTAACCATATACCGGTGAAGAGAGGTGAAGAGTTGGTGAAGAGCGGACAAGAACTCTTCACCGCGCTAAACGCCTTGTTTATAGGCATTTACAAAGAAAAGGTGAAGAGTGAAGAGTTTCTGGCTCTTCGCCGTAATAAAAAATATAAGGAATAATGGACATTAAAGGTATTTATCATGCTGACGCCAATCGCTATAGCGATGCAGAAGCGCTGTACAGAAGATGCGGCAAGAGTGGTATCTTGCTGCCTGAAATAAGTTTGGGATTCTGGCACAACTTCGGAGGAGTGGATCCTTACGAAAGAAGTCGTGCTATTACTCACTATGCCTTCGACCATGGTATCACCCACTTCGACCTGGCTAACAACTACGGTCCTCCTTACGGAAGTGCGGAGGAAACGATGGGCAGACTGATGAAAGATGATTTCAAACCCTATCGCGATGAACTCTTTATCTCGACCAAGGCAGGTTATGATATGTGGGAAGGTCCTTACGGCAACTGGGGATCCCGTAAGTATCTGATGGCCAGTCTGGATCAGAGTCTCAAGAGAATGAATCTCGAGTATGTTGACCTCTTCTACAGCCATCGCTACGATCCGAACACACCGCTCGAAGAAACCCTTCAGGCAATGGTAGACATCGTAAGGCAAGGCAAGGCTCTTTATCTCGGCATCAGCCGCTGGCCACTGGAAGCCCTGAAATTTGCTGACCAATATCTGAAGGAGCGCGACTGTCCGCTGCTTATCTTTCAGGACAGACTCAACATGTTAGACCGTGCGCCACAAGAGAATGGAACCTTAGATTATTGCGCCGAAAACGGCATCGGTTTCATCTCGTTCTCCCCTCTGGCACAGGGACTCCTCACCGACCGCTATCTCAACGGAATCCCATCAGACAGCCGTATGGCAAAAGAGCATTTTCTGAAACACTCTGCCCTGACTCCAGAACTGCTGGAACAGCTCAAGAAATGGAACGCAGAAGCAGAAGAAAGAGGCGAAACACTCGCTGAAATGGCACTTGCCTGGATATTGCAGCAGAAAGGTGTAACCAGTGTATTGGTAGGAGCCAGCTCTACCGCCCAGCTGGAAAAGAACATGAAGTGTGTGCATGCTAAGACATTAAATTCATAAAAAACTTGCATTTTATTTTGTTATGTGCCAAAATAAATGTAATTTTGCACCTTGAATAGGGTTATACCTTATTATATTTAAGAAAAGAAACATAATTATTAGATAAAACAATGGAATACAACTTCAGAGAAATCGAGAAGAAATGGCACCAGAAATGGGTCGAGAACAAGACCTACAAGGTGACTGAGGATGAAAACAAGAAGAAATTCTATGTGCTCAACATGTTCCCTTATCCATCAGGAGCTGGTTTGCACGTAGGTCACCCACTTGGTTATATCGCTAGCGATATCTATGCACGCTACAAGCGTTTGAACGGATTCAACGTACTGAACCCTATGGGTTACGATGCTTACGGATTGCCTGCTGAGCAGTATGCTATCCAGACTGGTCAGCACCCAGAGGTTACTACCGTAGCCAACATCAACCGCTATCGTGAGCAGCTCGATAAAATCGGCTTCTCTTTCGACTGGGACCGCGAGGTTCGTACCTGCGACCCTAAGTATTACCATTGGACTCAGTGGGCTTTCCAGAAGATGTTCAACTCATTCTTCTGCAACAGCTGCCAGAAGGCTCAGCCTATCGAGAAGCTCATCAAGCGCTTCGAGGAGAAGGGTTCTACTGACTTGAACGTAGCTCAGAACGAGCAGATTGACTTCACAGCCGAGGAGTGGAACAGCTTCGACGACGTGAAGAAGCAGCAGATTCTGATGAACTACCGCATCGCTTACCTCGGTGAAACCATGGTAAACTGGTGCCCAGGCCTGGGTACTGTGCTTGCCAACGACGAGGTAGTAAACGGCGTAAGTGAGCGTGGCGGTTATCCTGTTATCCAGAAGAAGATGCAGCAGTGGTGCTTGAGAACATCAGCCTACTCTCAGCGTCTGCTCGACGGATTGGAGACCATCCAGTGGAGCGACAGTATCAAGGAAACCCAGAAAAACTGGATTGGCCGTTCTGAGGGTACAGAGGTAGTATTCTCTGTAAAGGACAGCGACGTGAAGTTTACCATCTTCACCACACGTGCCGATACTATGTTTGGTGTAACCTTCATGGTTCTGGCTCCAGAGAGCGAGTATGTTCAGCAGGTAACTACTGCCGAGCAGAAGGAAGAGGTAGAGAAATATCTCGACTACGTGAAGAAGCGTACCGAGCTGGACCGTATGGCTAACCACAGCGTAACCGGTGTATTCTCAGGAAGTTATGCTATCAACCCATTCACTGGCGAGGCAATCCCAGTATGGATTTCAGAATATGTATTGGCAGGATATGGTACAGGTGCCATCATGGCTGTGCCAGCTCACGATAGCCGTGACTACGCCTTCGCCAAGCACTTCAACCTGCCTATCATTCCTCTTATCGAGGGTGCTGATGTTTCAGAGGAGAGTTTCGATGCCAAGGAAGGTATCGTAACCAACTCACCTGTAGCAGGCAAGGGTAGCATGGACGGTTTCTCTCTGAACGGACTCACCGTGAAGGAGGCTATCGCAGCTACCAAGAAGTTTGTTACCGAAAAGGGCATCGGCCGAGTTAAGGTAAACTATCGTCTCCGCGACGCCATCTTCTCCCGTCAGCGCTACTGGGGTGAGCCATTCCCTGTATATTACAAGGACGGAATGCCACAGATGGTTCCAGAGGAGTGCCTGCCACTCGAATTGCCTGAGATTGAGACCTATAAGCCAACAGAAACTGGCGAGCCACCATTGGGCAGAGCCAAGAAGTGGGCTTGGGATACTGAGAAGAAAGAGGTGGTTGACAAGAGCCTCGTAGATAACAAGACTGTATTCCCACTGGAGCTCAACACCATGCCAGGTTTCGCAGGTTCTTCTGCTTACTACCTTCGCTACATGGATCCTCACAACGACGAGGCACTCGTAAGCAAGGAGGCAGATGAGTACTGGCAGAACGTGGACCTCTACGTAGGCGGTTGCGAGCATGCTACCGGTCACTTGATTTACTCCCGTTTCTGGAACAAGTTCCTCTTCGACCTCGGCGTAAGCTGCAAGGAAGAGCCATTCCAGAAGCTGGTGAACCAGGGTATGATTCAGGGCCGCTCTAACTTCGTTTACCGCATCAACAGCGATGACCACGACAAGGCTCCTGTATTCGTAAGCTTGAACCTGAAGAAGGATTACGACGTAACTCCTATCCACGTAGATGTAAACATCGTAAGCAACGATGTATTGGATATCGAGGCATTCAAGGCTTGGCGCCCTGAGTATCAGAACGCTGAGTTCATCCTGGAAGATGGCAAGTACATCTGCGGATGGGCCATCGAGAAGATGTCTAAGAGTATGTTCAACGTGGTAAATCCAGATATGATTGTCGAGAAGTATGGTGCTGATACCCTGCGTCTCTACGAAATGTTCCTGGGTCCTGTAGAGGCAAGCAAGCCTTGGGATACCAACGGTATCGACGGTTGCCACCGCTTCCTGAAGAAGTTCTGGGGTCTGTTCTACGAGAACCGTACCGACAACTTCCTTCCATCAGCCGACGAGGCAGCGAAGCCAGAGAGTCTGAAGAGCGTTCACAAGCTCATCAAGAAGGTAAGCGAGGATATCGAGAAGTTCTCTTACAACACTTCTATCTCAGCCTTCATGATTGCCGTGAACGAACTCGGTCAGCAGAAGTGCCGCAACAAGGAACTCCTGAAGGATCTCGTCATCCTCATCGCTCCATTCGCTCCACACATCGCAGAAGAGTTGTGGGCAGCACTTGGCGAGCAGGGCAGCGTTTGCGATGCAGCATGGCCAAAGTATGATGAGCAGTATCTGAAGGAGAACGATATGCAGCTCACCATTTCCTTCAATGGTAAAGCTCGTTTCCAGATGACTTTCCCTGTGGATACTCCTAACGAGGAAATCCAGAAGCAGGTATTGGCAGACGAGAAGAGCCAGAAGTACTTGGAAGGATTCAACGTGTTGAAGGTAATCATCGTACCAAAGAAGATCGTCAACGTAGTGTTGAAAAAGTAATTTATAGATAACAGGAAGTTAAGGAGTTAAGGAGTAAAAGGAGTTAAGACAATTGTATATCCTATCAATAGAAGATATACGAATACTAAAGCTATTGTCTTAACTTCTTAACTCCCTTTAACTCCTTAACTACTTTTAAAAAACGAGGAAAATATTATGCAAATAGCAATCAGTCAAACAATTAAGAATGAGTGCAAGGATTATTTCTACATTACCCTTGGACTCTTGCTTTACACATTTGGATGGACCATTTTTCTGCTTCCATACCAGATAGTAACGGGTGGCGTAACGGGTATCGCAGCCGTGATTTACTACGGCACGGGGATACCTATCTATTTGTCTTATTTTCTCATCAATGCCGCCTTGCTGCTTGCCGCGCTGAAGATTCTGGGATTCAAATTCATGGTGAAGACTATCTATGCCATCATCATGCTCTCCCTATTTCTGGCTCTGGCGCAAGACTGGATGATAGGTAAAGATGGCAAGATGGTACAGATATTGGGAGAGGGACAGGACTTCATGTCGCTCATCATCGGCTGTCTGTTTACGGGTTTATCACTCGCCATCGTCTTTCTGCATAATGGAAGTACAGGTGGAACGGATATCATTGCTGCCATCGTCAACAAATATCACAACATCTCGCTGGGCCGTGTGCTTATCTTCGTGGATCTCCTCATCGTGGGCAGTTCATTCTTCGTCTTCAATGCAAAACCAGAGTTTACCGCGATAGACGCTGTTAGAAAGGTAGTATTCGGTCTCTGTACGATGGTGATAGAAAACCTGGTACTCGACTATGTGATGAATGCCAAGCGAGAAAGTGTGCAGTTTATGATATTCAGCAAGAAATATCAGGAGATAGCCAATGCCATCGGTATGCAGATGGATCATGGCGTAACCATTCTCGATGGCCATGGCTGGTATACGGGCAACGAGATGAAGGTGCTCTGTATCCTAGCAAAGAAGAACGAGAGCGTCACCATCTTCCGTATCGTCAAGATTATCGACCCAAATGCCTTTGTAAGTCAGAGTTCCGTCATCGGTGTGTATGGCGAGGGATTTGATGAGATGAAGGTGAAAATCAAAGAAAAAGACATTAAAACAATTAAAAGTTAAAAGTTTATAGCGGCTTCGCCATATAGC
>JAJXBQ010000056.1:0-1989 GCA_021640525.1 Segatella copri | reverse complement strand
CTATAAACTATTAACTATAAATTATAAACTTATGAAAAGGATAGTTTTTGCAACAAATAACCAGCATAAACTCCAGGAGATTCGCGACATCCTGGGCAGCGGCTACGAGGTAGTATCGCTGAAGGAGATAGGATGCGATGTGGATATTCCTGAAACAGGCAACACATTGGAAGAGAATGCCTTGCAGAAGGCACAGTATATCTACGACCATTACCACGTAAGTTGCTTTGCCGATGATACCGGTCTGGAGGTAGAGTCACTTGATGGTGCCCCTGGCGTTCACAGTGCCCGCTATGCTGAGGGTACCGACCACGACAGTGAGGCTAACATGGCTAAGCTGTTGAGAGAACTGGATGGTAAAGAAAACCGCCAGGCCCGTTTCCGCACCGTCATCTGCTACATCGAAAAGCAGGATGTATGTCCTTGCGGCTGCACCAGCATCAAGAAAATTCACCAGTTCGAGGGTATCGTAAACGGTCATATCGCCACCGAGAAACATGGTACCGAAGGCTTCGGCTACGACCCAATCTTCGTTCCGGAAGGATATGACCAGAGTTTTGCTGAGCTGGGTGAGGAAATCAAGAACGGCATCAGCCACAGAGCAAGAGCCGTGGCTAAATTGGTAGAGTATTTGAAAAAGAAATAAGATTCATTCTTGTTCAATACAGAATAGAATAACATTATAACAAAGAAAAGGCATCATGATCAGTACACTCAATTCCCTGCGATTCATTCTTATCCTAATGATTGTGATTTCGCATTCCACCCTACCCATATCCCAAGATTTAATCAATTACTTGGGCGAGTTTCCTGTCGCCATTTTCTTTGTTATCAGTGGTTTTGTACTCTCTTTAAGCAAAGGAGAAAAACTACAGAAAGAAGTATTGGGAAACAGAAATTTTTTCCTTTCCCGTATCATCAAACTCTATCCTCTTCATATTCTGATTCTCGCCATTCTCATATTAATGGATTGGCGATTAGGGCGTATATTACCATGGTATCAGATTCTATCCCATTCGCTGTTGATACAAACCTGGTATCCGGCACATGACTTTACGGCTCATCTCAATGAAGCTACATGGTTTATTTCTGATCTTATCTTCTTCTATCTTATATTTAAGTATTTATATACTTGGATTATGAGCCATTCCTGGTTATACTTATTAGCAACAATAAGTATATATATGGCAGTTTATATCAGTATCTCGCTCTGTGCACAAGCAGATTATTCATCCGGCTACATTTATACCCACCCATTATTCAGAATGATAGATTTCATGATAGGTATCCTTTTATATAAAATATGCAGATCAGAAAAAGGTAAAAAAATAGCAGATAAGATAACAAACTCAACTTCTTTCTGGCAAATAAACCTATCGGATATGGGAGTGGTATTGCTGTTTATCGCAATGTATTTCCTATCAATCCATTGCAATCCGAACATTCGCTGTGCCATTATTTATTGGATACCATCAGCCATAACCGTGTTCTATTTTACAGCAAGAGATCAAGGTAAAGGTTGTTTTATTAGGATATTCCATAATAAACTCTTGCTATGGCTAGGCAGCATCAGTTTTGAAATATTTCTCTGTCATAATCTCTGCTTTCGCATCATACAGAGTATATTTTTGAAACTATATGGAGAAGGATATCCACATCAGGAATTCCAATTCATCCTATCCCTCGCTTTTATTATCTTCACAGCATGGATAGCAAAGAAAGTCATCGTTTTACCCATCCAGCATCAATTTCAAAAATATCTATAAGTATCTGTTTATAAAAACAATAAATAGTTATATTTGCAGTTAATATAGTATTAGGCTTTAAAATAACAGACAATGAAGACTATAACAATATTATATATTCAGAACTTTATGAAGAAAACTTGTATATTTATCATAGTATTCCTATTTTTGTACCTATCTAAGTTATCTGCTCAAATAGGTACATGGACTATGTATCGTAGTTATTATAATATTACAGAAATAG
>JAJXBQ010000055.1:0-16991 GCA_021640525.1 Segatella copri | reverse complement strand
AGCATTTGGAAACCTACCATAGAAATATGATAAGGCGCTGGGTGCTTAGCCTACATAAGACTGTCCGCAAGTTCCATGGCATTGCAGGTGTCGTTACCCAGGAGCTGAATGATGTGATAGATTCGCCCATCGTGAAGGAAGCCATCATCAACAACTCCGACGTGAAGATACTGCTCGACCAGACCAAGTTCAAGGACCGCTACGAGGACATTGCCGCCATCCTGGGACTGACCCCCATCCAGCGGCAGCAGATATTTACCATCAATGCCTTGAACAACCGGGAAGGACGCAGCTACTTCAAGGAAGTCTGGATATGCCGGGGACAAAACTCGGATGTGTACGGCGTGGAAGAAGCACCGGAATGCTACTGGGCTTACACTACCGAACGCACGGAAAAGGAAGCCCTCAAACTCTATCTGGCCCACTACGGAACCATGCAGGAAGCCATCACGCATATCGAGGCAGACCGCAAACGGGACGGCGGGCATAAGTATCTGGAATTTGCCAGAAAAGTCAATCAACATCAAAAAGTCATGTCACTATGGTCAAGTTAAGATTTGCTTTTTTAGTCATGTTGCTTCTTACAGCATCAGTCCAATCATTTGCAGGTTGGCGCATTGTTGTAGACAAGAACTGCATCAAAATCGTGTCGTCCAACCTTGCCGCCCAGAAACTCATCGAAGAACAGCACAATGCCCGGCTGGACACCATCGCCGCCAAACAGCAGAAGGTGGAACTCTATTCGGTCAGCATGGCCACGATGAAGGAACTCTACAAGCTGTCGATGCAGAATATCTCCGGTTTCGGCACGGAGAGCCTGTACTACAAGGAAATCGGCAGCTGTGCCCTCGACATCATCCGGAACGTACCGGAACTGATTAAAACGGTCAGCAAGGCGAAGTTCACCAACCAGCTCTACTGCCTGACGGAACTCGGAGGACTGGTGATGGAAACACAGCAGCTGGTAGGCAACTTCGTAAACATCGTGAACAATGCGAGGATTCCCAATCCGCTCAAGGGAGAAGGCACTGCCGAGAAGAAGAGCGACGGCTACAACATGCTCGACCGCTACGAACGGATGTCGTTGGCCAACTCCATCTACACCCACCTGAATGAAATCCGCTACAAGGTGGACGGCATGATGCTCATGGCACAGTATGCCACGCTGAATGACCTCTGCTTTGCCATCGATCCCGAGGGATGGGCCAACATGGTCACCATGAAAAATCATGTGGACGGACTGGTATCGGACTGGAACGGACTGGTGGCTGCTAACTAAAAGATGAAAAAGCTATGAAACACTGGAAAAAACAATTGGGTGCTGCCTGTCTGGTATTATCCCTTCTGGTGCCGGGTTCGGCCACCGCTGTAGTCATCCCCAAGGACCTGCCGACCATTGAAGCGCTGATAGCCCTGCACAAGTGTATCAAGAAGGACGAGGACCAGGCACTGGGCAGAGTGGCCACCAGCTTCGGGGAACAGTCGCTGGTGACGAAAGGCGCCAACAAGTTCAACGAGGTGCGGACCACGCTGAACACCAAGATGAGCAATGCCCATTCGTACCTGGTACTGGCCGGAGCCATTTCCTCCACCGCCAACTCGCTCTACATGCTGGTCAAGGAGTACAAGGACTTTACCTCCAACACTTTCAAGCATGTCAAGAAGAAGCCCTTTGTGGGATGGTATTATGCCGATGCCAACGTGGCGATAGCCCGAGAAGTGCAGCACTGCTACAAGCTCTACACTTCCGTGGCCGCCTCGGGCATCAACCTGATGAAGGCTTCCATGGACGAGAAGCTGAACCTGGTGATGACGCTCAAAGCCACCATCGACAAGGCCCGCTACATCGTGGACAATGCGAACCTCTACTGCTTTCTCATCACCGACTGCGGCTGGAAACCCGACTACATCTGGGAAATACTCAACTCCAACGTAAAGGACGAGATTGCGAATCGTGTCATCAATCAATGGAACAAAGGATATGCGGTATAAAATTTTATTACTCTGCTTGCTGGGCATGACGGTAGCTTCCGGTCTTCATGCCCAGCGTCCGGCCAAGGACAAGGAAAAGGCCCGGCAGTGGCAGTCCATGGAGAACGGTCCCTGGGATTTTGCACCGGACTGGTACTACTTCTTCCTGCACAAGAAATATTCAGGTGCGGAAATGTACTGGAAGTGGGCAGGATTCCAATCCGGCTTCCGGGTGCGCTTCAAGGAGCACAAATCCAACGTGAAACGCATCATGCCCACCCGGGTAACGGCGGAAGAAACACAGCGACAGAAAATTAAGAAGGTGGAGGAAGAGCGCCAGAAGATGGAAGAACTCTATCAGGAGGAACTGCTCCGCGAGGCAGACCGCAACGTGGATCTGATGTTCCCTTCCTACAAGGACGAGTTCAATCGGATGCAGGACTGCATCACCGACGGACTGCTCTACTGCATGCAGAAAAGCAAGGGCAAGCTCCAGTACCAGGTGGACGAACTGAGCCGCCAGAATGAAATTCTCTGTGCCGATATCGCCTACATCCACAAGATGGGAGTCGGCTACGGACTGGAGAATGCCAAACGGCAGAAGGCTTACGAGGAAGCCCGGCAGAAGATGGAGGAACTGGTCAAACGGACCGCCAACCTCTGTGCGGTGGCTTCCACGCACCATTGACATACATGTTTAGGAATGAGATTCTTTGAGAAAATAGTTTGTAACGAAAATAGAAATGAAATATGAATCTACTGTTAGTACCATTAACCATCGGATTGCCTGCCATTGACGAGAGTCTGGACAAGCTGCTGGTCGCCATGGAAACCTTTCCCAATGTGGCGGTGCTGGGTGATGCCATCGGACTGGCACGCATCCTCGGTCTGTTGCTGGCGCTCTGTGTAGGCTCCTACGAATGCTGGATGATGATGCTTGGACGGCGCGGCATGGACGTGATGAAACTCCTGCGCATCATCGGCATTTCCATCTGTATCTCTTCTTCCTCATGGATCTGTCAGGCCCTGCAGGTTCCCGGCAAAGGACTGGAAACCGCTACCAAGGCCATGGCAAAAGCCAAGAACAAGGAAGTGGCCGCTTTCGAGTTGAAGGTGGCGCAGAAACAGAGTGAATACCTTGACCGGCTGAGAGCCGTTCAGGACTCCATTTCCACTGCCCAGCAGGTAGCCGCTATCGGACAGGATGCTGCCTGGTGGGACAAGCTCATCTACAACGTGGAGAACCTAGGCAACACCATCAACAACTATGCCCAGCGGGCAGCGGTGGCGGCTGAAACCAAGATGAGCGAATGGATTAACGATGTCATCCGTTTTGTGGGGGAACTGATATTCCAGATGTCCTACTACGGCATTCTGGTGGCGCAGCGCATCTTCATGGCCATCATGATGATTTTCTGTCCCATCATGTTCGCCCTGTCCCTGGCTCCGCCCTGGAACTCGGCCTGGAGCCAGTGGATGTCGAAGTTCCTTTCCCTCTCGTTGTGGGGCTTCGTCACCTATATGTGCATCTACTACATCGACTTCATTCTGCTTTATAACTTGCAGCAGGACCTCATAGCCTACAACCATCTGCTTCATGGCTCGGTAAACTCCTGGGAGCAGATTGGCGCACTGGGACTGCAGGGCATCGGCTCCAACTGCATGTATGCCATGGGTATGCTGGTGGGTGCCTACATCATCCGCTTTGTGCCCGAAGTGGCTTCGTGGCTCATTCCGGGCGGTATCAGTTCGGGTGCAGGTTCAGCAGCAGGAAGTACCGTGATGGGCATGGCAGCAATGGCAGGTGGTGCAGCCGGAGGAGCGGCAGGTTCCGTAGTGGGCGGTGCCATTTCCATGATCAAGCCCAAGTCCAAGTCAGGCAAGAAATAACCTCTAATCCCAACGAATATGCTTATTGAATCCTTAGCACAGAAAACGAAACTCGCCCTGATGACGGTGCTGGCCACGATAGGTGGCTGCACCCTCATCTGCGGGTTCACCGTCTGGTGCTGCATCTCGCTCGTGACGAAAGAACGCGAGCAGATTTACATACTGGACGGTGACATCCCCTTCCTGGCACAGCGTGCTCGGTTGGAAGCGAACTTCACGATGGAAGCCAAGGCCCATATCCAGCTCTTCCATCAGTACTTCTTCAACCTGCCGCCCGACAACGACTACATCAAGTGGACGGTCGGCAAGGCGATGTACATGGCAGACGGTACGGCCCTCAAACAGAAGCAGGCATTGGATGAGAACGGATTCTACTCCGACATCATCTCTTCCTCGGCAGTCTGTACCATCATGTGTGACTCCATCCAATTCGACGAACATGAACGGAAATTTACCTACTATGGGACGCAGCTCATCAAGCGCCGTACCCGGGACCTGAAACGCTCCATGGTCACTACAGGCTACATCGAATCAGTCCCCCGTACTCGAAACAATCCGCACGGTTTGATGATTACGAACTGGAGGACGCTGGAAAACAAAGATTTAGATTACTAACCTATAGAGAATAAGTACCCCATGAAATCATTCAGAAAGACACTTCAGGAAAGTAGGCTCAAGACGCATCACTTGATACGTTCCTGGCTGCAACCCAAGTTGGGAGCCGTCGGCACAAGGTACCGCCTGGCAGGACGCATCCGTCTGGCCAACATCTGGGCAAGAAAGCATCCCAAACGCACCTTTGCCTATGTCACCGGTTCACTCTTTTTCCTGCTGGCAAGTACTGTGATTATCGACAGCATGACCTTATCAGACCAACGTGAGCCGGATGTCAGCAGCATTGCCCAATTGGAACCCATCTTTTCCGGATTCCGTACCATTCAGGCAAACAAGAGTGTACACCGTACCACGCTGACGGAGTTGACCCATGAAGGGCAGCTGCTCCGGGAAAAATTGGATTCGTTGATAGCGATACCGCATAAAAGCCATCAGGATTCTATCCACATTGTGCAAAGCTACAACCGGCTGGAATCCATCGTCAAATCACTTAAAAACAATGACCATCCATGATCAGTAAAATCAATTTCAAACAGCCCAAGTACATCTTCCCGTTGGTGGTGTTCATTCCCCTGTGTGCCCTGGTGTACTTCGTGATGCAGACCTTCGGAGGCAGCGAGGACGCCCAGCAGACGGTTGCCACCGACCGCATCAATACGGAACTGCCGCAAGCCAATGCGGAGGAAGCCGGAGATAAAATGTATGAGATGTCGCGCCGTTTCGGGGACGAAGATGCCTTCACTGCGATTGGTGCTATCGGTAAAGAACAGAAAGAGAACGAGGAACTGGAGCACGGCTACAGCGAAGACGAACTCAACAAACTGGATGCAGCAGAAGCGGAACGGCTTCGTCAGCAAAGGGAAATGGAGGAACTGGAAAGGTCGTTGGCCGAGTCCAGAAGGCACATCAATTCCTTTGCATACGGAAATGGCAGTGGAGCATCCAATGGTGGAGGAAGTCGCTCAGCGCAAAGTGGAGGAAGTTCTGCAGCCACAGAAGGCTATACCTCACAGGATGACTTCGCCCGTGACCTGGAGGAAATCCAACGCAGAAGTTACGAGCGCCAGAAGGCCATTGAAAGCGGATTGGGTATCGGTCGCTTTGACCGGGATGAGTTGGCTGAGAAACAAAGGGCTGATTCCATCGCCAAAGTCCGTCAGGCCGAAAAGGAGCGCAATCGTCCCAAACTTGTCATCAAATCTGGTGATACCAATGCGGAGAAGTTTCATACGGTAACTTCCCCCGATGATGTAGCTGAAGCCAAACTCATTCGGGCGATGATTGACCAAACTACCAAAGCCAAGGAAGGGACCAGACTTCGTTTCAAATTGCTGGACGACATTACCGTCTGCAACACCAATTTGAAAAAAGGCACCTACCTGTATGGAACAGTGACAGGCTTTGGACAGCAGCGTGTCAAGGCTACCATTACCAGTATTCTGGTCGGTGATAAGTTTATCAACGTGAAGCTTTCTGTGTTCGATAATGACGGCATGGAAGGGTTCTATGTACCGGAATCTTCCTTCCGTGAGTTCGTGAAGGATGCCAGCTCCAGTGCCGTGCAGCAAAACATCAACTTCCAATCGGAAGATGGCTATGGTTCCGGTATCTCAGGTGAAGCCTTGGCGTTGCAAGCCTTGCAAAACGTCTATAACTCAGCTTCTTCGGCCATCTCGTCCAACATCCGCAAGAACAAGGCGAAAATCAAGTACAACACGATTGTGTATCTGATTAACTCGGAGGAAGCAAGGTAAAAGGTCAAGAATAAATATAGGTAAACTATCTTACTAATCACATAGTAAGTAAGGTTACAAGTAATAGAGTAAGCAAGATTACAAATAACAAAGTAAGCAATTCAACCAATCAGTAAATCATAAAAATTACCCAATATGAAAGCGAAATTATTTTTACTTTTCTTCGGTCTTCTAGGTTTTGTTGTACAGGCTGTTGCCAAGGAGAAGATCTACGTGAACAGTGAGGTCACTACCCATATCGTCATGCCCGAAAACATCAAGTTGGTGGACATCTCTACTACCAAGATTATGGGCAATCAGTGTGCTGACAACATGGTACGCATCAAGCCTTATCTGGAGCAAGACTCCATCAAGGCTTCCTTTGACGAGAATGAGTTGCTGGGCACCATCACCCTGATTGGAGAGCGCCATATCGCTCAGTATGATGTGGTTTATACCCATTATCCCAGCATGGCAGCCTCCATCTTTGAAGTGGCCTACAGCGATACCCAGTCCTATATCAACCCCGAAGTGTCGATGCCCAAGGCTGAAATGGTACGCTATGCGTGGGCAGTGTATGGCAGCAAACGCAAGTACAATCAGGTGGTGTCGAATGCCCACGGTATGAAGGCCATCGTCAACAACATCTATACCATCGGCGACTACTTCTTTATTGATTATTCCTTACAAAACAAGACGAAGATTGCCTACGACATTGAGGAACTTCGCGTGAAGCTGACGGACAAGAAAGAAACGAAAGCCACCAACTCGCAGACTATTGAACTGACACCGGTTTACTCATTGAACCCCGTCAAGAAGTTCAAGAAGAACTACCGGAATGTGCTGGTGATTGAGAAGCTGACCTTCCCGGATGAGAAGGTGCTCCGACTGGAAATCTCAGAGAACCAAATCAGTGGCCGTGTCATTACGCTCACCATTGAATATGAAGACATCCTCAATGCCGATGGCTTTGATTCGGACATTCTGAAGAATTCCTCTTGTTATCCTTACTATTACATTTACCGCTAGATCTGACCCGATATGAAGAAGATTTTAATGATTATCTGTTGTGCGTTTGCCGTGCTTTCGGCATCCGCCCAGGACAAGAAACTCACGCTGAATGCCGGTTTTCTGTTCCCGAATACCTTGAATGCGATGATTGGTTACGAGCATCCGTTGAGCTATGGCAATGCCGTGGAAATCTATGGTGAAGTGGGGAATCATTGGCAGAAACCCACCTGTTGCCGCTTTTGGAAGGGGTACTACTGGGATGGCGGGTTGGTCTATAAGCAGCGTTTGGTACGTTACAAGAACGGCATGCTCCGCTTCCGTTTGGGTCCTCAGTTCGGTGCCACCCAAAAGAAATTTTTCCTCAGTGTGGAAGCCGGCTTTGAATACAGCTATGTTTTTCAGAACGGCTGGGAGTTTTCGCTGATCCAGAAGAACAACGTCAACTTCCTGCATGGAGATACCTTCCGTAACGGACTCTTACTCGGTGTGAAGATTCCTTTTTAGTATTCACTCAATCTGATGGCTTATGGCATTCGAAGAAACCCGGGAACAGCAACAGATGTACAACTACTTCCGCAGTTGCATCTATATCTTTCTCATCATCGAGATTGTGATGAATCTTCCCATTACGGCGGATAACCGTGTGACGCAGTTTATCCTGGACCTGTTGGGTAGATTCAAAGTCTTTAATTCTGTATCAGGCTGCAAGGTGGCAGAGCTAATCTGTATCTGTGTAGTCTGTATCGGAACCAAGGCAAAGAAGGCGTTGAAGTTCAACGTGAAGACGATGGTCATCTATCCGGTGCTGGCTGGATTGACATTGGTCGGCATGTGCTTTATCTTTCACGGCATGAATATCGGCATGAGCTGGTTCGGCTTTCCGGCCAACCGCATCCTCTATGCGCTCTGTTCGGTGGTGGGTACCATGCTGGTGCATCAGGGACTGGACGGCATCGCCAAGTACTACAACTACAAGGTGGGCGAAGACCGCTTCAACTTCGAGAACGAATCGTTCCAGCAGTCGGAGACTTTGGTAGCCAATGACTATTCGGTGAATATCCCGATGATTTACTACTGGAAGCAGAAGATGCACAAGGGCTGGATCAACATTATCAATCCCTTTCGTGGGACGATTGTACTGGGTACACCGGGTTCGGGTAAGTCATTTGGTATCATCGATCCGTTTATCCGTCAGCATGCTGCCAAGGGATTTGCTATTATGTGCTACGATTTTAAGTTCCCTACATTGGCCAAGACACTTTTCTATCAGTATTGCAAGAATAAAAAGGCACAAAGATTACCAAAAAACTGTGGCTTTCACATTATCAACTTTACGGACGTGGAGTATTCGGACCGCATCAATCCGATTCAGCGCAAGTACATTCCGGACCTGGCGGCAGCTTCGGAAACGGCTGCTACCTTGCTGGCTTCCCTGAACAAGGGAGGCGGTGAAAAGAAAGGCGGTTCGGAAGCTTTTTTTACCAACTCGGCAGAGAACTTTCTGGCGGCCATCATCTACTTCTTTGTCAATTTTCATCCGGTCGGATTCAAGAACGGCAAGAAACTGAAACGCTATATTTCGTTGGCGAAAGAACCGGAAGTACCCAAGGAGGAAACTACAGCTGGTCAATCACAAGAACAGCAACCGTCTTCTTCCAAAGAAACACCCTCTGAACAGCAGTCTGTGGATGCTTTCAAGGAGCAGACTAATTCCAAGGAGGAGTTACCGGAGGGAAATAAATTCGAGCTGGTGATACGCAACTGGGACGATTACCAAGCAATAGATGCCAAGAACAATGTCATCCTGGACTTCGTGGATGAGAACGGTAACGATGTATCAACGGATGAAGACCGGATGTTCGTGGATTTGAACGGCTTCTCCTACAAAGACCGGACAGGGAAACTGGTGAAGATTGAGCGATGCTGGTATGAAGATGAAAATGGCAAGGAGGTAGAACCGGACACCATCACCGGGGAGTATTCGGACATGCCGCATGTTCTCTCTTTTCTGGGAAGACCCTACGACCAGGTGTTTAACATTCTGATGCAGGATGACAAGATTGCTTCCCTCATGGCTCCCTTCAAGAGTGCCTATGACAACAAGGCGAACGACCAGCTGGAAGGTATGGTGGGTACGCTGCGTGTCAATGCCGCCCGACTGGTATCTCCTGAAGCCTACTGGGTGTTTACGGGGGATGACTTCGACTTGAAGATTTCGGACAAGGCCAATCCGAGCTATTTGGTGATTGCCAACGACCCGGAGAAGGAACAGGTCATCGGTTCATTGAATGCACTGGTGCTGAACCGACTGATTACAAGAGTCAATTCCAAGGGAAACTTCCCGGTTAGCATCATCGTGGATGAGCTGCCCACGCTCTACTTCCACAAGATAGACCGCTTGATTGGTACGGCTCGCTCCAACAAGGTAGCGGTGACCCTGGGCTTTCAAGAACTGCCGCAGCTGGAGGCGGACTACGGCAAGGTGGGGATGCAGAAGATTATCACGACCTGCGGCAACATCTTCATGGGTGCAGCCCGTAACAAGGAAACCCTGGAATGGGCGCAGAATGATGTGTTCGGCAAGGCGAAGCAGACTTCCCGGTCCATTTCTATCAACGACAACAAGGTATCGACCACCATCTCCGAGAAGATGGACTACCTGGTGCCTGCCGCCAAGATTGCGGATATGGCGACCGGTTGGCTGGCGGGTCAGGCTGCCCGTGACTTCACGGCTACGGACGAGCGGATGCTGAACCATTTCGACATCGAGCAGTCGGAAGAGTTCAAGACTACGAAGTACTTCTGCAAGACGCACTTCGATATGAAGAAAATTAAGAATGAAGAGGACCACTATGTGCCGCTACCGAAAATCTACGAGTTCAAGAATGACCGCGAGAAGGAAATCATGCTGAATCGCAACTTCAAACGGGTGAACGATGAAGTGGAGAAAATGGTCAAGGAACTGCTGGGTATGGCATAAATGATTTGTATATGGCATCCTTACAATCTGCATCTGAACATTCTATCTTATTACCTTCATTGAGTGGTAGTGCACTGAAGGTCATCGCCCTTGTTTCAATGGTGGCAGACCACTGTGCTTACTACTTAATGGAACACGGCACGCACCTTTACGAGATCATGCGCTGCTTTGGGCGCATCGCTTTTCCGGTGTTCGCCTTTCTCATTGCAGAGGGCTTCCGGCATACCCGAAACCGAATGAAGTACTTCCTGCAGCTGCTGGGATTTGCCGTAATCAGTGAATTGCTCTGGTACCTGCTGAATGGAGCGGATGGGACGCACAATGTACTCTTCACCCTGGCATTGGGTGTAATGGCACTGGCAGCTTTTGAAACATTAAAAAAGGATGGCATCCTTTGTGGGGCTGTCATCCTTTCTATAGCTGGTTTCGCTTCCTGGTCCGGAGTGGACTATGAGTGGCGAGGGATTCTGATGATGATGGTATTCTACCTATTCGGGAATGTCAGCAATCCTTCTTTTCCTTCGGGTAGAAAGGCGCATCTATTTTGTGCCTTTCTGCTGATGATGTACTATGGGATAGTCGGTGCTTTGCTGGCTTGCTTAACAATTGCCTGTTATGATGGAACACGTGGATTCATCCATGGCAAGATGACAAAGTATGGATTCTATGCGTTCTATCCGGTGCATTTACTCTTGATACAGCTGCTAAAGTTTCTATTTCTCTATTTGTACTGTTGATTTTTCTTTCCTTAGTTCCTTATTGATAGTAGGAATAATACATTCGTTCAGCATATGTTTCAACTCATCACTGTCCTTGGCATATTGCCCGGAAATGTAGTAAACTTCTTTAATGGCTACATTTCTAAACTCCTTAACAGTGCTTCCTTCTGGAATCATTCTTTCTTTCTGCCAATAGTTAAGTACCAAATCGACCATCGCTGTGCGAAGTAGTTTTTTAGTGTCTACGGATAGTTTTTTGAAAGATAGTTGTTCCACCATCCCGGTCTCACCGGGGATGAGTGGGCTGTCGTTGACAGTATCGTATTGGGAGCCATATTGCATATAATTTTCCCACATACCAAAATCCTTTTCCACTTCCACATAGGCAACTCCTTGATTATTCTTATGATGTTTTTTCTTTGCCATAATATTTCCTTCTATGCTGTTTTTGAATCTGTATACTTTGTAATGACTATTGTTGTAAGTATTTCAACTCTCACATTCGTTATAAGATATTTTCAATAGTGCCTGATGATTTATAACCATTTTTTTACGATTGCCTCTGTATAATCCCAAAGTTCCTTTGTTTTGCTATGCTGCGCATACCGATTAGATAGCGTACAAGGATGACAACTGGCTTGAAGGGTACCTGTACAAGAATCAGCTTCAACATCCAGCAGCAAGTGGATGGCAGTAGCTGCTCCCTGGCGGGGAGAACGGATAAAAGGACGGAAGAAAATATCGGTCAACGGATCAAACCATTGATGCATGGTAATCATATTGGTAGATACGATACCGGGATCTGCAGCATTCACTCGAATTCCTCGTTCTTGTAAGCGATGTGCCAAATCGAAGGTAAACAAGGTGAGTGCTAACTTTGTGTTGCTATATACGGGAATGCGCCAAAATCGGCCTTTCTTCCCTTGGGTGAAGAAATCGGGAAAGTCCAGGTGTCCGATGGCGTAGGTACACGATACCATGTTGACAATGCGGCTTCCTTTCTCCATGCAGGGAAGCAATTTCCGCGTTAGTAGATAAGGGGCGACATAGTTTACACTAACAGTTCGTTCTAGTCCGTCTTCAGTCAGATGACGTCCTGTTTCCAGTGTACCTGCATTGTTCATCAGCAGAGTGATACATTCCTGTCGTGTTAACAGTTGTTCGGCAGCTTGAGCCACCGATTTAAGCGAGGAAAAATCGGCTTCCAATACTTCAATGGCAGTGTTGCCTGTCTCTTCTATTAAGATTTGGCGTGCTTTTTCCGCTTCATTCCGGTGGTGACACATCATTACCACCCGAAAACCGGCCAGAGCTACATACCGAGTGATTTCCATGCCCATTCCTCCGTCAGCTCCCGTAATCACAGCCAATTTTCCATGGCCTTTCTGATGACTTTTCGGCTGAATACAATTCTTCATCTTTTATTCCTTGTGTTATTCGATTTGTCTTTTTTCTGATTGGGCTTCGATTCTTTCAATTTCCCTCTGCAGGCAAGGAGGAAGTTTTTCAGACAGGTGTTGGTGACAGGCCATATCAATGGAGTACATCCGGGCAATGCAGTAGTTGCTGTGTTTGCATGCTGAACGAGCATCTTCCTCTTTTCGCATACGGTTTACAAAATCGGGTTCGTTCAAGAGAGCACGAGCCATCTGCACTGCCTCGAAGCCATCATTCAGTACTTCATCGATTTTTTGCCGCGACACTAAACCGCCGACGTAAACCAAAGGCATATGGAGGGCTTTCCGGAATTTCAGTGCATCTTCCAGAAAGTAGGCTTCTTGGAAAGGCACAGCTGGAATCATCCATTTGCCAACCAGTCGGACGCCATATTTGAGCCACCAGCATTTCATGTAATGACTCATGCTTCGGATGGGCATTTCACCACGCATTACATACATGGGTGCCCGACTGACAAATCCTCCGCTCAAGACCAAGGCATGGGCTCCAGATCCTTCCAGACGTTTGGCTACTTGCAGACTTTCTTCCAGTTCCATTCCCCCTTTGAAACCATCACGCATATTCATTTTTACGAATACGGCTAAATCGTTTCCTGCGGCTTTCATGACTTCATTCATTACCATGTCCATGAAGCGCATCCGGTTTTCCAAGGAACCTCCGAACTCGTCTTTGCGATGATTGGTAGCCGGTGACAGGAATTGGCTAATCAAGTAGCCGTGTCCGGCATGAATTTCTACTGAGTCGAAGCCGGCTTCCCGGGCTAGATTTACGGCACGTCCGTAGGCTTGTGCTAGTTGGGGCAGTTCTGAGGTTCGCAGGGCGCGGACAAACGTGGGGGAATATAGGTTGAAACCACCGGAAGCTCCTACGGGCAGGCAGCCACAGATATTTTTGTGCGACATGTTGCCGCAGTGTCCCAGTTGTATGCCGGCAGCTGCTCCTTCGGCATGAATGGCATCAGTCAGCCGACGCAAGTCGGGGATAATTTCAGGACGCATCCAAAGCTGGCGGTCGAACGACAAGCCGCTTTGGGTTACTGCTGCATAGGCCACGGTGGTCATACCGACTCCTCCCGCTGCTACCGAGCGATGGTATTGAAGCAACATTTCTGAAGGTCGATGTCCCGGACACATGCTTTCATACGCAGCGGAGCGAATGGTGCGGTTGCGCAGCGTCAGCGGCCCGATGGTGACTGGGGTAAACAATTTGGATGTAGTCATGATGGCAAATTTTTTATGTATTTTGAGGAATTTTATCAGATAGATATTCAGTAGATAAACGGAATGATTCGCTTTCGCGTTCCTACAGCTAACGTGCCAAATTCCTTGCGGTAGTGTTGATGGATGGCATGAGCTCTGGGTACCAGATTGGCAAAAGTCCACCATACAAATACACCTGCTGCTGGAGAAATTGTCAGCAACGCGAAACCAATCCATTCTATGAGTTCTCCCAAATAATTGGCTGAAGTGACATATTTGAACATTCCTCTGGTAGGCAAATAATGACGAGTGTCACCCGGTTGCCGTAAATGTCGTATCACATAATCTGAATGAAGATTGATGCCCATTCCTAAGAAAAAGAGTAGCATTCCAAGAATGGCATGTGATGAGACAAAATAATGCCACCCACCTGAATAAACCGTATCTGTAACGGGTAAATAGAACAGGCCTAAGGCTTGCATAATGCCGTTCAGTACATTAAATACAACTCCCATTCCTACAATGGTCAATGGCATCCGACTCTTGCCTTTCATTAGAAACGGAAAGATGAAGGAACGTTGGAAATAATGTAGTTCAAAGAGTAGGAAAAAAATGAGAATAGGGATGGAAAATGGATTTTCACTTGTAATCCACAAGTAAAACAGAACGAAAAAAACAGGGGCTTCCATAAGAAACCAGGCAGTTTTATTGGGAATGGATATACCCCATGAGCTCGTACGGAAAATGCCGTAGCCTGCTTTGACAAAATAGAGTGCTACAAAAACCAATAAGGCCAGGAAACTCATGGCGATTAAAAAATAGTTGAAAATTTCCATGGTTATCATCATTCTTAGAAAAGGGTTACACGTAATAAATTCGAAAGTACAAAAATATTCTGTAACACGGATATTTATGATTGAATTTTATGATTTCGGTTATATTTTGTATGGTTGCTGGATTGTTTGGGTCGGATATTGAATCTCGGTAAATCAGTTATCTAAAGAAGAAATAAAGTATATAGTCCTTTGTATAAGGATATAATGAAAAAGAGAGCCTGCCGTTTTTCTGCGGCAGACTCTCACGGACAGAGTTATTTAAAAGTAGCTTAGAATTTGTATCCCAAAGTAATACCGATATTGGCATTATGTGGAGCGTTTCCGTCCATCACTTTGCAGAAACCGAGCTGGGTATCGAGACCGACTAAAATCTTGCCAAATTCTACTCCCAATCCGATGTTCCATCCGGCATCAAAACGATTGTAGTCAAGGCCGTCGCTGCCAAAAGTATCGACTTTGTCTCCTCCATTGACTGCGATGCCGCCAATAGAAGCTCCCCCGTCAAATTTAGTCTTACCACCTACACCGCAAGCAAGGTAAGGACCGGTAGCAATGACCAGATTGGTGTTGTCTGCAAGGTTAAAGCGAAATTGTACATTGATAGGAAGTTCCAGATAGAGTTGGTTGATTTTTACGTCTGCATCGGCATCAACGACGGTTCCTTCATAGCCGCTGGAGTATTTGGCCCCTTTTTGTGAGAAAAAGAGAGAAGGTTGCAGAGAAATAAGGTCTGTAAACTGGTATTCCATACCTACTCCGATGCGTGCTCCAGGCTTGAATTTGGAATGGTCGGAATTTTCACCGATATAGCTGCTCAAGTTCAGACCGGCTTTTACCTGAAAGGAGACTTGTGCGAATCCAATGGTGCTGCATAACGCAAACAAGACAGTTAAAATACTTTTTTTCATGATTATGTTCATTTTAAGTTTCAATCAAAAAGAAGTCGGACACTTGGCATGTCCGAACTTTCACACACAATGTAGCTTCCAAGCGGATTAGTTTTCATGGATGGTGCAGATGCTTACCCGATTCCAATCTGGTTCTTCAAACATGTTTCCTACACCTTGTCCTTCGGCTGTAATCCGGTTCTCGGCTATTTTATACCGTTTCACTAACAAACTCTTGACGGCATCCGCACGTTGTTGAGCGATACGGGCATTTACTTCGGCCTTTCCTTCCGGAGAAGCATATCCTTTGATGGATACAGTAGCCTTTTCATGATTTTTCAAGTAAGTCGCAATACGTTCCACATTAGGGGTCTGAGAAGCTACTACACTGACACCTCCTTGGCGGAAGGTTACCACAGATTCCAATGTTTTCTTGTGGCTGGTGATGGTATCTGTTACGATAACCGGGCCCTGATTCTTGCAGTCGGCTAACTGTTGTTCCAATTCAGCATTTCGTTGGTTGGCAGCAGTCAGTTCGGCTTCTTGATCTACGTTGGTTTGTCTCAGGTTATTTACCTGCTCGTTCAGCGCATCCACTTCTGCCTGGTCATACAGTTTGGCAAAAGAGATATGGTGTTTGCCATTGCTGCAACGGAAGTGGTATTTCAGACCGGCTGTAATTTCCCAGGCTGCCCGGTTGGCGTTAAATCCTACGTTTCGTTCACCACATGCGTTCAGGTCATATACCAAGGCTGGTTTGATACCAATGGTCCAAGCTTTGGCTTCACCTAAATTGAAATTGAAGTTGAGTCCCAGTTTGCTGGAGATGCTGTTACGGTCTCCGTCACCGTTTTGGGCATAATGTAGCCAGCCGAGTCCGGCTACGGTTTCTATTTCGAATAATCGGGGTGTTCCCCAATATCCTGCAAATAGGTTGCTCAGATTGACGGAGGTCAATAAACTTACATTGGTGTTGTCAAATGCCGTTTTGCTGGCAGTCGTATTGATGCTGGTCATGGCTTCCACACCCATACCGAAAAAGGGTGTGAGCTGTTTGCCTATTCCAAGTCCCCATGTGGCTCGCATGTTCGGGAAAAATGCACTGTGGGTCAATGGAGTGGTAACACCGGCATGGATGCCAATAGACCAGTTATCTCCCAAGTTGGCTCCTTCGTAAGCTCTTTGAGCATAGATGCCACTACAAGTAAGGCAAGCTACAATTACTGCAATAAATTTCTTCATAAGAATGAGTCGTTAAAAGTTTAGGGCTGCAATATTAGCATCAATTATAATCCGTTGTTATTGATTGATTCTCTAATTAACAAACATTAAATATAAATCAATACAAAACCACACTTTGGCCTCTCTATGGAGTCGATTTATAACGGCACCGGGAAAATTTGATGAAGATATAGCTGAACATACGGAAGCCATAGGTATTCATTTTTGGATGGACAGTATGAGGCTTCTTCATGGTATGGCAGTGGTTGATTGTCTCGTGTCCTTAATTCTATAAAGATATGCTGTAGGACATGGAATCAGATGAATTTCAGAATGTCTGTCTCCTTTTTGATAAGTTATGCCACATTTCCCAAGAAAAAAGTTTGAACCTTTATTTTTATTTATACATTTGCAAGTTGCATAGGTAAAACAGCCTGTTTCTAAACCTTGTAGTATAATAATGTATAGTAA
>JAJXBQ010000054.1:0-17013 GCA_021640525.1 Segatella copri | reverse complement strand
TATCCTGTTGTCCTTGAATAAACAATCTTTACATTTACCTTTAAACTAAAACCTAATAAAAAAACAACTAACAATCTTAAACCTAAACACCTCATCACCTAAACTTTTTGTCGTCCTTGAATAAACAATCTTTTCTTTACCTTAACTAATACCGTTTCTCTGAATAAACAATCTTAAATTTACCTTTAAACTAACTAATAACCTAAAACAACTAACAATCTTAACCTAAAAACCTAATAACCTTTTTGTCTTATTGACGATGCAAAGGTACGACGATTTTCCGAACCCACCAAATGTTTTAAGAGAAAATCACATAAAAAAGCCTCTTTTTTGATATAAATCAACTATGTGTGTGCGCACACACGTGCTATTTAACAGCTATTTGATGTATGTCAACCATTTTAACACATTTCTTATGTCTGAAGCCTGTTTGGGAGCTTATACCTTATTATATATGCCTCTTCATTATATATGCCTCTTCGCTCATGAACACGGCGATGGTCTTGAGGCGCAGATAGTCTTCCGATAGGTAGATGAGTCCCTTGTTGCCCCAGTTCTTGCCCCATGAATTGCGGCAGACGTAGAATCTCTGCTTGCCTTTCATGAAGGTACCTATGATTTCCATCACGTGATCATCGGTGGTGCGAAGCTGTTCAAACTCCTTCTGTCGCGATGCCTGGGTCACGGGGCGTTCCATCGGCTGTATGTCTACACAGTTCTTCCTTGGTTCCTTGAAGCCAGGTTCGCTGATGTCACCTTCCCAGCATACCGGGTGTCCTTTTTCTACCGCCTTCCTGATGTGGAGCATCAGCTCGTCGAGCGGAAGGTTCAGATAGGCATCGTGCATCCGGTTATCGGGAATCTCGAGTGCAAAGTATTCTCTGTAAGGATGATGCGAGAAACTGGTGAGCGATACATACTCCTCGGGATAGCATACGCTGTGGGCAAACTCTTGAGGGGTATATTCGGCACCCAGCATGTGTACGGCCTTGGCAGGCATGTAGCCTATTTCTGCGTCAAACAGGTCGTTCAGTTCCTCTTTGAGCTGGCTGATGCCCGCTTTCTGCGAGATGGCGCCATCGCACAGTTTCTGCACCTTGCGGCAGAGCACCTTGTAGTTCACGTGCTTCGGATCTTCATAGCTGTCGTAAGGTTGTGCACCATACTTATCTATATAATGTATCAGCATCGGGGCAGTACCGCGCAGGCTGATGTTCTTCTTTCCCTGTGCAAAGTAATATTCCAGTGCCTGTTCTTCCAGCATCATGCGGGCTATGTAGGCGATGGAGAGATTCACGGAATCCCCCTTCATGATGTGCTCGCTTTCGATGGTGGCAAGCATGCCGTATGCCCAGCAGAGTTCGCTGTTGCCCTGGTCCTTGACGGGCGTAGTACTGATCAGGTGGATATGCTCCGGAAGATAATCCTCGCCTCCACCTGTCTCTGAGATACCGCCTCGCTGCTGTCTGTATCCGCAACCGGCGAATACAAGCAGAGCGAGTCCTATGGTTATAATGTTCTTTCTTTCCATGCCGCAAAAATACAAAAAAGATTTTAATCTGTGGCATTAATCTTTCTTAAAACGCCATGGGTTATTAAAATTTCTTGTCATAGCCTGATGCTGGAATCTCCGGCTGGTCAATCGTGAACGACATGTTGTTGGCAGGGTAGGTGTAGAGCGGACCGGTATAGGTAGTCTTCTTTCCGATGACCAGGTGTACGTTGTCAAAGCTGACGGTCTTTACTGCTTTTCCTTCCTTGTCCTTTCCAGCAGTTGTTATATGAATGTCGGTTACATCATTGTCGGTCAGAAGGGTGTAGAGGGTGAATTTGATGTATGGGTTCTGGTATTTTTTGGGGTTGAAAGTCCAACTTCGGGTGATGGTAGCCTTTTCTTTGCAGAATCCGGTAGAAGGATTGAACACCGTACCGCAGCTTCCGCTTATCGTGATATCCTGCGTATTGGTAGTAAGAGGCATCGGGTCGGTAGCTTCCAGTCTGAAACAGCTGACGGCACGTTTCAGCGAAACATTCTGTGTTACGGCTTTGCTGCCCGATTCCACCTTAATATCCTGCAGGGTATACGCCATATCGCGTACGATATTGTTGGCAAAGGTCATTTCATACCTTGATTTTACTTCGATTCGTTCTTCCTGCTGCAAATCAGTTTTTGCTGCTACGGCAACGAGCGTGTATTCTCCTGCCGGCACCTGCAGGCTGACGTTTCCGAATTTGTCATCCCAGTTTTCCTGTCTTACGGTATAGCCGGCAGTAGTTTCATCTCCTTTCGGAATGAGACATACTTGCAGATCTGTGTAGAGTTTTGCATCCTTGAGCGATTGCTTGCTCCCGTCGGCTCTCGTTCTGGCAAGATTGCTCTCTTCATCCTGACCGATAGGCACAATGGATTTTTCGAAGAAGCAGAATCTTACTTCTTGGTTCTTGACTTGTGGTGTTGTTCCAAGCATCACGTTTTCTTGTGTGCAACTAACCGTTGTGGTCATTGCCAGGAACAGAATCATTCCTGATATAAAAGCTTTCTTCATACGCTTTTATTTTAATTAATAATACCAGCCGTAAGACTGGATTGTATTCATAAAAAAGAAGAATATCCTAGGGATATATTCTTATTTATAGGCAAATATAGACAAATAATCGTGATTGATTTGTCAATATAATCGAATTTATGTCATTTTTTCTCCATTTTTCTGTGTTTTGTCTTCATTTTGGTGTAACTTTGTACCCGAAAAAAGATAATTGCATTCATGAATACAAAGATAAACGAATTTGAAGTGATGGCACCAGTGGGCTCACGCGAGTCACTGGCTGCTGCCATACAGGCTGGTGCCGACTCCGTATACTTTGGTATCGGCAAGTTGAACATGCGTTCCCATTCAGCTAACCATTTTACTATCGATGATTTGCGTGAGATTACTGCTACCTGCAACGAGCATGGTATCAAAACCTATCTCACCGTCAATACTGTCATCTACGACAACGACATCCCAACGATGAAGGAAATCATCGATGCAGCCAAGGAGGCAGGCATCTCTGCCGTCATCGCCAGCGATGTGGCTGTAATGAGCTATTGCAATGAAGTGGGCGAGGAGGTTCATTTATCCACACAGTTAAATATCTCAAACACAGAGGCTTTGAAGTTTTATGCACGCTTTGCCGATGTTTCCGTACTGGCACGTGAATTGAACATGGACCAGGTGAAGCACATCCATGAGCAGATAGAGCAGCAGAACATCTGCGGACCTATGGGCAAGCAGATCCGCATCGAAATGTTCTGTCATGGTGCTTTGTGCATGGCTGTATCGGGCAAGTGCTACATGAGTCTCGCTAATGCCAACCGCTCTGCCAACCGTGGCGAGTGTGTTCAGATCTGCCGCCGCAGCTATACTGTTACAGATAACGAAACTGGCAACCAGCTTGAAATCGACAACAAGTATGTGATGAGTCCGAAGGACCTGAAGACCATCCGCTTCATCGACCGCATGATGGATGCCGGTGTGCGCGTCTTTAAGATTGAAGGCCGTGCCCGTGGTCCTGAATATGTATATACCGTAGTGAAATGTTATAAGGAGGCGATAGCTGCCGTGCTCGACGGAACCTTTACCGAGGAGAAGAAGGATGAGTGGGATGAGAAACTTGCCACCGTCTTCAACCGTGGTTTCTGGGATGGCTATTACCAGGGGCAGACTCTCGGTGAATGGAACAAGCATTACGGTTCCGTAGCTACCGAGAAGAAGGTGCTAGTGGGCAAGGTGATGAAATATTTCTCTAAGTTGGGTGTGGCAGAAGTAGCCGTAGAGGCATCTACCTTCGACAAGGGCGAGAAACTGCTGATTACGGGTAACACCACTGGTGTGATGTATCTCCGTGCCGATGAAATCCGCTACGACCTGAAACCGGTAGAGACAGCGCAGCAGGGCTGGAGAGTTTCCATCCCTGTACCAGATAAGGTACGCCCTAACGACAAGCTCTATAAGTTGATTACAGTAAACGAAATTAAAGAAATAAAATAATGGCAACAATTAATGAATTGCAGGATGAAGTAGTAGAGGAGTTCCAGGATTTCACCGACTGGATGGACAAGTATCAGATGCTCATTGACTTGGGCAACGAGTTGGCTCCTCTCGATGAGAAATACAAGAACGAGCAGAACCTTATCGACGGCTGTCAGAGCCGCGTATGGTTGCAATGCGATTATGTAGATGGCAAGCTCGTATTCACTGCCGATAGCGATGCGCTCATCGTAAAGGGTATCATCGCCCTCCTCATCCGTGTGTTGAGCGGTCATACCCCAACCGAGATTATGGATGCCGACCTCTATTTCGTAGAGAAAATTGGTCTGAAAGACCATTTGAGTCCAACCCGCAGCAATGGTCTTCTGGCGATGATCAAGCAGATTCGCATGTACGCCCTTGCCTACAAGACCAAGGAGGCAGAGGCTTAACCGCCTCTGATTATATTATATATAATAAGGTATATTATAATGCGCAAATTAAGAACGATAGAGATGAACCGCCTCACCCTGGAGGAATTCAAGGAAGCCGAGAAGCTGCCCCTGATAGTGGTCCTGGATGATGTGCGTTCATTATATAATGTAGGAAGTGTTTTCCGTTCCTGCGATGCCTTCCGTGTAGAGGCGGTGTATCTCTGCGGAATCACCGCCACCCCTCCCAATGTTGAGATTCATAAGACGGCATTGGGTGGCGAAGACAGCGTGGATTGGGAATACTTCAAGACTACCGAAGAGGCGGTAGAGAAGTTGAAGCAGAAAGGCTACTTTGTATATAGCATCGAGCAGGTAGAAGGCTCCACCAAGCTCCAGAACCTGCCTGAGGCTCACCCTTCCCTCTCCAAAGGCTACGCCGTGATTTTCGGTAACGAGGTGAAGGGAGTCAAGCAGAACATCGTGGATATGAGCGATGGCTGTCTGGAGATTCCCCAGTTCGGTACCAAGCATTCCCTGAATGTCAGTGTCACCGCCGGTATTGTAGTCTGGGAGTTTGCCAAACTCCTGAAACTATAAGTTGAGTTCGTGCCAAACTTGCGTTTTTTGCCAAGTTTGGCACGAACTCATTTGGTAATACAATGTGTAAAAATCCCCCAATGAGGGATAAAAATGATTAAATTCATCCCTCAATGAGGGAACTTTTCAAAAGAATCCGTCCCTCATTGAGGGATTATTTGTATCTTTGCTGCAGTTTTAAACGATATTCATCTTTAACAGGTTTGGTACACATTGCGCCTCACGGGAAACGACAAGGGTCTATATGCCACGAAGAAAAGGTGGCGTATAGACCCTTGATTATATGGTGATATTTGTCATCAATATCTCCGCTATTATATTTTTTATGTATTGTTCAGATTCTTAATGATTTCCAAAGGTAGCTGGGTAGCTTTGGCAACCTGTTCGGCAGAAAGTCCCATTGCCAGCAATCGTTGTGCTGTTTCTGTGTTGGCCTCATGCTTGCCTTCAGCTCTACCTTTCTCCATACCTTTCGCCATACATATTTTCCTCCCCAGTTCTATACCCTCCGCAAGACCTTCTTGCTTCGCCGTATCAATGCAGTTCTTGATATCCCGATATGCCATCTTACTTGCTTCATACTCCCTCATTTCCTGCGGAGTAAACTTGGCTATTTCGGCTTCCTCGAAGAGGCGGTCGAAAACCTTGTCGCACAACTCCTTTGGGCGTTGGGTAAGTTTATAGAGGTTCTTCAGCGCATAAAGCCACTTCTCGTAGAGCGTTTCCAATTCTCCTAGTGTCTTATTGAATTTAGCTAGTACTACATAGATAAACTCCTGCTTGTCGTAGGAAATCTTGTGGGTAGCGGTATTGTACAATTGTACATGATGGCGGGTTTTCTCCTTGTCGAAGGCATCCTCATACATGTTGAAATTGAGCAGCGCAACAGTATAGACATGATTGATCTTGAAATCCCAGTCGTTCCCCTTGGGTGCCTGTTCACGGATAGGGAAGGTTGAGTAGAAGAGGGAGCGGTCCTTGAAATACGCCTGATAAGCATTCTGCATTTCAACGATGAACTTCTCGCCGTTTTCGCCCTCACAATATACATCGAAGATGTCTTTGCGGTCGGTATAGCCATCTCCCACGTGCTCCGGGTTCAGATACGACACGTCCTTCACAACCTGTCTGCCATTAAACAAGCTGTTGAGGAAGCAAATGAGCAAATCCTTGTTCATTGCTGTTCCAAAAATTCGCTTGAAGCCGAAGTCGGTCAGCAAGCTGATATATCTTTCTTCTACCTGCTTCATAAGCATCTGTATTAAAAATCCATGCCGCAAAGTTACGGTTTTATTTTCAAACCCGCAAGAGATTTCAGGGAAAAGTTTCAGAAAATGTTTTATGGTTGTACGCAAGCACATGAAGAAGAATACTCAAGTGGTTCAGTCAGCTAACTCAAGTGGTTCAATCAAGCAACTCAAGTAGTTCAGTCAGCGAGTTCAGACGTCTCTGTTAGCTGATGCAGACGTCTCGATAAGCTTACAGATACGTCTCCGTTAGCCTACGCAGTCATATTCGTAACCCGATGCAGTCATATTCGTGACCCGATGCAGTCATATTCGTAACCCGATGCAGCCATATTTGTAACCCGATGCAGCCGTATTTGTAACCCGATGCAGCCGTATTCGTGAATAAGTTTTATGTAATCATCTATCATCCATCACGATTTGAGGTTATCCCTCACGATATTCTCACTACACATTACCAGTCAGTAGGCGATCCTCCGGATTCCTGTAAGATGCAGACAAAAAGGGTTCGACTGCTTTATCGGTATAGGTAAAGGGAGATAAAGAAAGGTCAAGTAAAGCTTGTTGAAATGCTTTGCTTGACCTCTTTTCGTTTTCGGAAATTTGTATATTGTTTTGTTATATTATAAGAGAGAGTTATTTTTCATTCAGCAGCTTCTCTATCATAGCATCCAACTTGGCATCCTCGCCCTCATTGATTTTGCAGACGATATTGCCCTTCTTGTCAATCAAGTACTTGGTAGGCAAGAAATGGATAGCATATTTGTCGGAGATGTCGTTGGCCTTGTCTGCTGTGTTTTTCGCAGGGTCAATAACCTTATAGCCTCTGAGTACATGATGGAAGCCATCGCCAATGAGCTGGTCTTGCTCTACAGCCTTTCTCCATCTTTCTGGCTTGCTATCATCATCGGATACATAGACCATATCCAATCCTTTTTTGTGATACTTGTTGTAGAGTTCACGCATATGAGGATTGCTCTTGCGGCATGGTACACACCAGCTTGCCCAGAAGTCGATGATGACAACCTTACCCTTCAAAGAAGAGAGGGTGAAAGGCTTGCCATTGATGTCTTTGGCTGTGAAATCAGGTGCAGGCTTGCCAGGTCTTACTTTTGCCAGTACTTCCAGTTCTGATTTGATGTCCTGAGCGCAGACTCCATATTTCTGAACATCAGGAGAATAGCTTTCCCATATCGCCTTGACGTCCTCGTATGTCATGTTTCCTTTACTCATGTTTAAAAACTGAGTGGCAAAGTAAGAGTCGGTACGAGTTTTCATAAACTTGTCAGTATAATCCTTATATTGTTTGCGATAAGGCTCCATCAGGGCACTGATGGAATCGCGGCCAGCCTGAGTCTGTTGAGCATAGTACTGTTTGTTAAGTTCGGTCAATGGCTTTTGGAATGGTTCCATTTCTTCCTTCATCTTGTTGAGATCGTCTTGTGCCTTTCCACCTTTTATGCTTACGGCGTCTTGCTTGTTCGCATCACCTGTAATCGTGATGGTAGTTGGTTCCAGGGCAATTTGCCAAGACTTGGCATTGAGATAGTCTTTGGGATTGCCCAAGATAAGATTACCGCACTTGAAAGGAGTATCGAGTTCGCCATTCAGGGTAAATTTACCATTAGCGATGATGGTGCTGTCAATATCCATGTTCCCCATGTCGCCAGAATACAGATATATTTTTTGACCTTCAGCATTCTGAAGATTACTCTTGATGGTATATTTGCCTTGGGCATTTGCGCCCAAGGCTAAAGTTGATAAAAGTATCAATAAAATAGATTTTTTATTCATATTTTCTTATTCTTTGTAGTTCTGTGTGATATTACCATTATTGTTTATCACGCTCTGAGGGAATGGGAATATCCACATTTTACTGTCTGGAGTGATGGTATAAGTCTTTCCAGCAAGTGTGCGGCTATAGTTCTGCTTCCAGCCATCGCACTGGTTCCAGCGCTTCTTGTCTATGAAGATATTGACAGAGTAAATGTCCTCATTCATGGTCACCTGCTTCACGTGCTTGATGGCTTCTTCCTTGGTGCTGACTGTGCCTTGGAGGGGCTGATACTTGGCAGGATCGATGCGGTTTACGCGCACCTTGTCGAGATATTCCATGGCAGTATCGTAGTTGCCTTTGTGGGTCTCGCATTCGGCGATGGTGAGATACATTTGGGTAGAGCGAAGACCACCATCATTCCATAACGAGTTGAGATCATAAGTAAAATTGAAACCAGTTTCACCCAGCATACTTACTCCGGCATCCATCATGTAATCATACATCATATTCATATTGCTCATCTTGTCCTTATAGGCATGTCCAGCTTCAAAGTTTGCCATGGTAGTTGGGGTGTAAGCATTGAAGCTTTCAGAATTTCCATTTAAGAAATAATCCTCATCGGTTCCTTTCTTGCCACGATTGATAACAGGATAAGTCCCGCCTGTTATATAACCTTGGGTACTACCAAGATATGAGGTATTATAGTTGTTAATAGTGCCATTGATGGCGATAGCCTGCTTGGCCACTTCTTCTGCCTCGTCATACTTCTGCATGTTGAGCAATGCCAATGCCTTTACGGCATAAGCTGTGGGTTTACTGAAGCGCATTTTGTTAACGGCAGAGTTAGGAAGACCATCTATCTCAATTGCTTCATTGGCGTCCTTGAGTATCTGCTGATAAACTTCCTCTACGGTGCTTTTAGACTGAGCAGTCTGGATATCTTTATCCTCTGTCATCAGGATAATTCCTGGATCTGTAGCAGCTGTAGCTGGATTGTAAGCCTTGGCAAACTTGTTGACCAACATATAGAATGACCAGGCTCTCAATGTCAGGGCTTCGCTTTTCAAAAGTTTCTTGTCTGCTTCCGTACCAGATGCGGCATCAATCTTTGAGAGAATTGGGTTGGCAATCGTGCCGATGTAGCCGTAGAAATTAGTGTAGTCTTGATCACTGGGAGTCAATTCTGCCATCTTGTCCATATTGGCTTCATCGTAAGTCCAGATGATGACGTTGCGGGTCTTAACTGGCTGACTGATGATTGTTGCTACATTGCTGTAGGCATATATCATATCACCAGCCATTTGTCGCATATCAGAGGAACATCCCTCATACTCTTTGTTGAGAAGCATTTCTAATTGGTCGGTTGTGGTAAGCAAGTTCTTGCCCTTTGGCTCCAATTCCGTGAAACTCTCACAAGATGAGAACAGCAATGCTGTGATTGCCAGTAAACTGTATATTGTTTTTTTCATTGTGATCTTACTTTTTATGTTATATGATTCTAGAGATTAGAAACTGATGTTCAGACCAAAGATGTATGAACTTGGATTGCGGAGTCCAAGAGTCTCTGGGTCAACATGCACATCGTTGGCTACCCATAGATACTTAGGGTTGTCTATCTGGAAGCGGAGAGAGAGGCGGTTAATGCCTGTTCCTCTGAACCACTCCTGTGGAAAATCATAGCCCAATACGATATTTCTAATCTTCAGGAAGTCTGCATGATGAATAGCATTATTGCTATAGGTTGTTTCAGAGCCAGTCGCTGTAGAGGCGTATCTGCCAATGCCTGGAATATCTGTTGGGTGTTCTGGCGTCCATGCATTCAGGAAATAGCTGGCGATAGCTGTGCTCCAGGTGCTTGAGAATGTTTCATTATGCGCCATGGCTCTCATCATGTGACCGCCATAGTAAGCCATCAGAATGCTGAAAGAGAATCCGTTCCATCTTACGCTGTTGTCCATACCCATGATAACCTTTGGCTCGCTCTGACCAGAGTATTCCAAGATGCTTATACTTTTGCCTGTTGCACTGTGAGATTTGCCCCCATCCTCAATGTAGAACAGAGATTGACCCTTCTCGCCTTCTTGGTCGCTGATGCCAGCAAAGCGGTATGACCAGAGGGCGCTGGATGGCTTTCCTTTGACGTATGGTCTTTCAATCAACTGGGATGCGCTGTTTGATGGGTTCTCTACATCGGTTACAATATTACTGTTGTGTGACATGGTGAAGTTGGTGGTCCAACTCCAATTCTTACGGCTTGCCCCTCTCAGCCAATCATAAGTAATCTGCAATTCTATACCACGATTGCGCATAGAAGCCATGTTGACGAACATAGAGGTGAAACCCGTTGTTGGGTCGAGGGTGCGATAAGAGAACACATCCTTTGCCACCTTGTTATAATAATCGATGGAACCACGCAAGCGGTTGTCGAGCAATCCGAAGTCAATACCGATGTTGGTAGTGCGGCTCTGCTCCCACTTCAAGTTAGGGTTGGCAGGACTTTCGATGGTACCGTATGGCAAGTTGGTATATTGATTGAGTTCTCCTGATGTAGCTGTCATATAACTGGTTGCACCTTGATAGATGTTACCAGTCACACCATAGCTGGCACGGAGTTTCAGGAAGTTTACCCATTTGATATCCTTCATGAAGTCTTCATTATGAATCAACCATCCTGCACCTACAGACCAGAGTGGCGTGCCGCGGAACTTGGCGTTCAAGCCATATACATCAGCATAGTCCTTACGGAACGAACCGAACACATTGTATTTCTCATCATAAGTATAGGTGAGGTTGAAATAACCAGAAGCATACTTGTGGTGAGTCTCAGGAACAACTCCCATTCCTTCCTTGATATAAGGATCGAATACAAACTGGCTTGCAGGGAAACCACCTGAGGCGCCAAAGAAAAGAGGTGAATAGTTCATGGTACTCAATGTTCCCAAGTCTATTGTGTGGGTAGAGCTTGTCTGCAACTGGTCGTCATAACCCAGCATTAAGGCCTTAGAACCTGTCAGTTTGGTTTCACGGAATTCCAAGCCGGCAATCGCCATGATGTCGTGCTTGCCAAAGGTCTTGGCATAATTCAGCTGTCCACGTGCTGTCCAATAACGTCCGTCACTATTTGTAGTACGGAGCAGACCGCCAGTGGTAGGAACGTAGTTCTTGATAGTGCCATCTGCAGATTGATAATAATAAGCATTACGCATGGTACGCATCACATGACTATCTTGTGTTGCATTCCATTCTACGGTGTTATGATTGGTTTCATATACAAACTGGGCATTGGCAGTCAATCCGTCAATAATCTTGAAGAGCAAATCTCCATGATAGCGCATATACTGACGGCGGGTAACCTGGGTGTTATTGTAATACTCATCCACTGGATTGGAGCTTAAATCCTCAAAAGGAGAACCGAAGGTCATGTAATCATTGCCATCATACCAATAGTGTTGTCCTTTGACGCTTCCATCAGCATTATAGAATGGCATATAGGCTGGTTGTTTCCAGATATCGCTATAGTAGCTATTGTTGTCGTAACCTACTTCCTTACTCTTGCTATAGATACCATTGATAGTCATGGAGGCTGTGAGCCACTTGGCTACATTGTATGAACCCTTATACTGGGCATTGAACTGATTGGCGAAATGATTGATCAGTCCGCTGTTGTCATACTTATAGTTGATAGTCAGGTTGTTGGTGAACTTATCGCTGCGGCCACGAAGTGAGAGGTTGTACTGCTGCATCACTCTCTGCTTATATACGGCATCTGCATACTCCTTGGCATAGTTGTTCTTCTTGAAAGAAGCCAACTGGTTCTGCAAATTTTCCTCGGAAATTTCTCCCTTAGCTCGCTGGTAATAGGCATATTCGATAGGAGTTACCGGATGGGTACCCATAGAGATTGACTGAGCAGTAGTACCGATAGGGTCAGCCACTTCACCATCATTATGGAAGAAATAGTAGTCCCAATACTTGGCCTCGGTATCCACCTGTTGTTCTGGAGTCATATAGAAATTGTCGGCATAATCTACGTTCTTCTTCTCATATACCGTGAGGTTGGCTGCGAAGTCGATGTCTATCTTGCCTGCCTTCTTGGCATTCTTGGTGGTTACTACGATGACACCATTGGATGCACGGGCACCATAGATGGCATTGGCTGCGGCATCCTTCAATATGTTTACGCTCTCGATGTCGTAAGGGTTCAAATCGTCGATGTTTCCCTCTACAGGTACGCCATCCACAACCAGCAATGGGGTGGTCTCGGCATAGAGAGAGGAGGTTCCACGGATAGTCATCTTTCCATTATAAGTGGAAAGACCTGCCACGCGACCTTCGAGGTTGTTCATGATGTTGGTGGTGTAACGCTCGTCCAATTTGGCTGAGGTGATGGTAGTGACAGAACCTGTCATCTTAGGTTTGGAAATCTCCTGATAACCTGTTACCACAACATCAGAAAGCTGATTGTCGGTAACCATCTGTATGTTACGGCTTAAAGGTGCTCTACCGCTTCCCAGACGTAATTCTGCATTGCTCATGCCGAGGTAGCTGAACTTTAAGGTGCAAGCATTGGCTGGCACCTTCAAGGTATAGAAACCCTTGCTGTCGGTGATGGTGCAAACCTTGCTGTCGTCGATGCATACGGACACACCAATCAGCGGCTCGCCACTTTCATCGGAGACGACACCGGATACATTACGTACTCGTTCACCTGCTATACGGCGAGTGATAGTCACGATATTACCCTCAATCTCATAACGGCAGTTTACCTTGTTCATCACCTCGTCAAGTACTTGGCGCAACGGGCGGTTGGTGGCATTCACCGTGATGTGTGGCAACTTGGCTGCCAAATCTGTACTGTAGATGAAGTTCAAGCCAGTCTGTTTCTTGACTTCAGCGAAGAACTGTTTCACACTCATCGACTTTGCATTGATAGTTACCGTCTGGTGCTTTGGCTGCTGAGCCATAGCAGTACTGGTTCCTCCACATAGGGTTGCTCCTACAAGCAGGGAGGTAGCGAAAAGGATTCGTTTCATTCTTCCAAATTCTTTCATTCTCTCTTGTTATAAAATTAAACCAATATTTTTATAATTCTATCGTGATAGTCTTGCTCTTTGGCATCAGACAAACATGGCTATCGCAAGCCTGATAGTTGACTATAAAGGTAATCTTACCCGATTTGCCTTCTATCTTCTGACGGAAAATCTGCTCACCTTCAAGGATGATAGATTTAGAGCCTGCCATAGGTCTGCCAACAGGTTTCTGAAGTTCGCCTACCAGTTTGACATCGCCTTCTGCCTTGAGGTCATAAGTCGTCTGGATATAAGGGTCCTGATCGCTTACCTTTGCATAGATGTGATAGCCTGGATATATCTTCATGCGGATGATGAGTTCCTTGTCTTTGCCCACAGCGCTGACAGCGGATGATAGGGCAACAGGCTCTTCTTTGGTTGCTTTCTCTTGGATAGGAGCGATGTTGCTTTCATTGAAATCGTAGAATTTGAGAACGCTGTAGTCATTGCCTGGAGTCTTCGGATCGAGATCATTGACCAGCCACAGCCAGCCTCCGCTCTCAGTAAAGAAGAGTTTGCTCTGATATTTATTATACCACTCTCGCCATTGCTTGGCATTGTCGTAACGGAGCAACGTATAGCGATAGAGGATGCGCTTTGCCTTCTCTATGTCTTGGCCTTTTTCCCACATGGAGATAGCTTTGTCAAGGATACGCTTGTCGTTATTGGCGATGCCGATGCTCTTGGCATCTTCATCGAGCTTAATATCATAATCGTTCAGATTGCCATAGAAATATGGGCGATTTTCGGTATAATAGCTTGAATATTTGTCAACATCGGTGCCAAACATTTCATACAGTTCTCCTGCCCTTTCCTTTACATAGTCAATATAGGATGGAATGGGTTGAGGATTTTCTGCCATTTTCATATACATCTTGTCTGTTTCGCTCATCTTGCCGCCAGCAGCAACCACCTTTTGAAGTGAATCCGCCAGATGCTTAATCTGATTGTTAAAACCTTCAATCGAGTTTTTGTAAGCTTCGTAGTTTTCTTTGCTTACGGTATATTTGTGCTCATCAATTGTAGTGCGGGTAGAAATTCCCTCATTGAGTTTGCGGGCAATGATATGATGACCTTTAAACTTGTTGATATAAATAACTGCATTGAGGAAAACCGGCTTAGCTTCTTCTGTCATATCTGCAGGAGACGCAGAGAAGCCCCAATGCAAGAAGTTGGCATGGCGACCGATGGCGATGGCTCCATAGCTCTTGGCACTTTCGCCACCCGATATGATTTCTGTATCAGGAGAATCCAGATAGCCCCACTGGCGAGTAACCAAACCTGCCTTATAACCCTTGGTGTTGCTATAGTCTTTATTCTGTACTTTCCACATCGGAATCATATCTGGAAGCTTCTCCTGGCACATTTCTGCATATTCCTTTGCGCCTGCAGGAGTTGGGCGTTTTGTGGTGGTTATCTTCACCTTATAAGGACCTTTGAAGATGGCACTCTTGGTATTCATGTTGTAAGCATGACCAAGAAGGCAGAGACAATACCAGTCGTTTTTCACACCGATATAGCGACCTGTTGTCTCGCTTTCGTCTGCGATGGTGATGACAGGACGGTCAAAGTTCTCTGGGAAATACTTGGCTGGTATCAGCTTGCTGAATCTGTCATTTTCAATGATTGTGCGACGTGGCTCAATAGGAGTTGGGTCGCCATCAATGATGGTTACATCATAGTCGTATGACATCCTGTAGTTGTAGTCTTTTCCTTGTACCGTTTTCACTGTAGTGAAATATGTTTCAAGAAAGACTTTCCAGGCGGCAGTTCTTTTCACGATACTCTTGGCATGAGCTTCCTTGTCATAGTCTGCTACTCCAAAAGTCTCTATGTCGGAATGACCTCCTACATAGAGTACTTTCAGATTCGTCTTTTTGGCTGTGGCAGCCATTGTTGCGATGCACGCTAACAAGGCTATTGCCATTATTGATAAAAATCTCTTCATGTTGTATATAATATTAATGTTTATATTCTCTGATGTTGATGATGCCTTCCTTGGCAGTTATCTTCAATCTTGTGATATTCTCTATTGCATTGAGAGTCTGTCCCATCGGTTCGTATTTGTCAATGCTGCCTGTGAATCGCAGTTCTTTCATGTCTTCGGACGAGAACTCCACCTTCATGTTGTACCAATGGGAGATAACTTCCATCAGATCTTGCAGCGTGCAGCCGTCGAACAAGAAGTTGCCCGTGTTCCAAGAGGTGTAAAGATTAACATCCACTTGCTGGATGTCTGGTGTTCTGCCTGCTTTCAGGGTTGCCATATCGCCTGGTTTCAACAGGTATTCTTTACCGTACTTGCTGCTCACACCAACTTTACCTTTCACCAGAACAACGCTGGTTACACCTTTTTCCTTCATCGTGTTGACATTAAACTCGGTACCATAGTCGTGTACATCTCCGTTGGCAGTCTCTACTATGAAAGGTCGTTTCTTCGAGTCGTTGGCCACGATGAAATAGGCTTCTCCCTTGAGCTTTACCTTACGCTCGCTGCCTGCAAAGTGATTAGGATAGATGAGAGTGGTATTGTAGTTGAGATGCACGTAGGTTCCGTCGTCCAGTACCATCCAGAATTCCTTGTCTTTCTTTGTTATCAGGGAGCTTTCTGTTATTTCGTCGCTTCCAAAAAAACTGCTTCCATCCTTACTGTCAGCTACTTTTTCTGCTTGTGCCAATGCACTCTGTGCATCTTTCACCTTGATGGTTTTGCCGTTGATGGTAAGTGTAGCTCCATTCATGTCATTCTGCTGAACCCGTTCTATGGCTTGATGCAGTTCTGCGGTGATGACGGCTGGTGGGGTGGAACCTTGATGTCCGAAATACATCCATGTACCCATTAATATGAGGGCGATAGCAGCTGCAGCGGCTATGCGTCGCAACCAGATGATGGTAGCAGTTTTGTCATCATTCCTATCTTCCTGTTCCTCTGCATGTTGGAGAGATGCTTTGAATGTAGCTTTTGCTTTCTCGGCATCAATGCTCTTGTAGAGATGGTAGCGTTGGAGAAAATCATCTTCATTCATGAGATGCTCTATTTTGTCTTTTAGCGACGCATCTTGCTCTACTCTTGATAAGAGCTCCTTGCCTTCTTCCTCTGAGATTTCGCCAGTCAGTAATTTACTGACGAGTGTATTGATATCAATATTCTTATTCATATTTTCTAATACTTTTGTGATAGAATTATTCTCTGTATTTACTATTATAACACACTTGGGTGCGTTTGTGGTTACAAAAATCAAGAAAAAAGTGAAAAAAAGTTGCATTTTTTAATTTTACTGCATAAAAATGCGTATCTTTGCACTCATGAGTGAGAAAAGTGATATTGAAATTGCAATAATTTGCCAATGGGATAATCAGGCCATCGAGTTGTTGTACGATAAATATTATCGTGCCTTGGTGAGTTATGGTTGTCAGTTTGTGGAAATGACCATTGCAGAAGATATCGTGCAGGATCTTTTCTCTGTTCTATGGGAACGTCGCCCTTTTTTCAACAGTATTTCCAAGTTTTCCGCCTATTTATATAATACGGTGCATAACTCTGCTCTCAATCACCTGCGCCATCAAACGGTACACAACAACTATCGGCAGAGTATAGTTGATAATCTGCAGGAGTTTATGCTGGTGGATGATACCTTGGATATTTTTAATAAGGAAGAAATCTATCGTCAACTCTTTGCTGCGATAGATGAGTTGCCTCCTCGCCAAAAGGAAGTCTTTCTTCTTTGTATGGAGGGGAAGAAAAACAGGGAGATTGCAGAGCAACTGGACATCTCCGCTGAGACGGTGAAGGTACAGAAGCGTCGTGCGATAGCTCGATTAAGGAGAGTGTAAACTAAACTGTGTCAATCTACAATAAAAGTAGTTTAACACAGTTTT
>JAJXBQ010000053.1:0-17023 GCA_021640525.1 Segatella copri | reverse complement strand
GAACTCATATATAATAGGTATGATATTCATGAAGATAGAATATATAGTGAGAAGGACAATATTGTTCTTAGTCCTTACAAGGGGAATAAGAATTATTGGCGTTATTATTTGTCTGCCAATTATTATTTGGGTAACAAGGTGTCTTTGTGGGCTGACTACACCCAAATATGGAAAGACTATTCTAATTCTGACCGAAATGAAAATATAGTGTTGTATAATAGCAAGGAAACTCGAAGTAAATTGATGGGAGCAATATCATATCAACCATTTCGAAATTTCAATGCTTTGCTAGGCTCTCATTTGTTGACTGTCAAAGATGAAAATCAGCAGACGGCAGTATCTGAGAAACATACATCTTGGATGCCTTTGTTCAAAGGTTATTGGAAACCTGTTAAGTGGATGTATTTGCAATATAATTATTTTTGTGATGTGGAGTATCCCAACCTTGATCAGTTGTCAACGGTAAGATGGCAAGTGAACGATGTGCTTTGGCATAGAGGCAATTCTGAGTTGAAACCTAGAATTATGCATTATTCTGAAATTACGGTCAACTTTGTCAATATAGTCAAGATTGACTATATGTACAAGCAGAGCAAGGATGAGATTATAGACTATTATCAGCAAGAAGAGGATAAAACTTATCAGACTCAAGCAAATTGTAATTACAGACATAATTACTTGGGAATGGAAGGTGATTATAATCTTGGCAATGGCGTAGAACTGTCATTTGTTGCAAATTACCAGTGGTATCATCGGTATATGAAAGATGACACGAAGCATTTTGGCAGAACCTGGTATCTTGATACACAGCTTCTTTGGAATGTTCCAAATACAAAATTGAGTTTTATGGCTAGCTATTTCCTTCGTCACGACAAATTGCCATTATTACAAGGTAAACAGTATGATGAAGAGGAAAAGTTGTTTGTTGGAACTTCTTACTCTTTGTTAAAAGGTAAGTTGCCCATATCTTTGGAAGTAAGCATACCGACGTCCATGATTTCCAAGAAGACTTATACGAAAGTGAGCCTTCCAAATTTTGCTTATCAAATCTATGGTGATAATAGAGTAAATGCTTTTGTTGCCCTAATCAGTGTAAAGTATAGCTTGGGAAAGGGGAAAACAACAAAGCTAAATAATAGTAAGAATTTAGATATGGAAAAATAAATGAGTATATTTCCTGTTTGTTTTCAGCATGATAGTATGCTATTTGCTCAAACTCCAACAGACCCAGGAGGCTGGAAGTATCTTCATCAACCAGGTGAAGAATCAGTTGGAATTGGGAAACTAAAATGCTTTTGATATGGAACAGGAAGAAAAATAAACAGATAATATCGAGTTGAGAAGCGAGAAGGTGAGGAACGTGATAGGCAAGGTTCCTCCTCGCCTCGTCAGCAACAAAACGTTATGGCAGCAGGTGTTCGGATAAGCTATATCCGAACACCGCCTACTATCTCCATAAAGGTTCATTTTCCCATCCTTGCGGAAAGCCCATGGCATGCAAATCTACATTAGAGTATTTTGCAAAGAGTTTGAGTAGAGAACTTTTCAAGTCCATGCTAGGTTTAATAGTTTGTTCCAAATATAATAAGGTGCATAGCTGATGGTACAACTTGATAGGCTTCTGACTTGGAGTAATCCAATTGAGAGGAAGTCGGTTCGGCAATTGAGGCTTCAAGGCAAAACGCCTATTCCATATACGTGCATGATGAGCACAGCAATTACGAAGTACGGTAATGCACCTTATCCAACTTTCCAAATAAGTGTATTGAGGAAGTCCAAACTCTCTTGCCACTTGCTTCTTTAATCGATTGTCCTTAAACAGGCAAAACAACTTGGAAAGAGTACCAAATGAAACAACCTCCAAGGTCTTCCACACAGGTGGAAGAGCTGGATAATTATATTTCTCGGAATGTTCCTTGATGAAATCTTCATTTGAGCGAGACACCTCTTTCTTGATATTGTCAAGACAACCTTCATAAAACTCTGCATTCTTGAACAATGACGAATCCATAAACCAAAATGCCCCATGTTCCATTGAGAACACTTGAATCATCTTGGTTCGGAGAGAAATCTCAATATCTTGGATAGCCTTGAATATAAGTTGGCGTAGTTCTTTATCAAAGAGATAAAGGTTGATGGCTTGCTCGAATGTACTGCCGGATTTGTAAAGATGATGTTGTCGGTCTTGCTCCATGTATCGAAGATAACTAGCGATACGGAAATAGCTGATATGGCGAAGCTGTAATTTGGCTGTAGCATCATCCTCTATCATTAGTCCTCTGTTTTGGAGCAAGGCTAATTGTTCATCTATATTTATCGGTTGTTTGTCGTAGTTCATATACCCATATAAAAAGCGAAGTCCCACCGTGGTACGCATCGTTGAGAGGCGTGGTGGGATTTGTTGCTGCAAAAATACGCTTTTTTGTCGGAATCTCCAAATATTTTCTTAGAAAACTGCATTTCATGCATGGGATTTAACACAAAAAGTTCTAATTGCCATAAAATTCTCATCGTAATTCATTGGATATTTAGAAAATTATCGTATCTTTGTCTCCGAATTAAGGCGTTCTTTGTATATTGCAAAATACAGAAACGAGCAGAAGTCCGCTCGTTTCCATATTGTTACCTATATAATATAGGCAAACGCCCAAGTTCTTGATATTCAATCAAAGTCCAAATTAGAGCGAGTTAGAATTTTTAACACATAGATAAACCTCTCTCTTGCAGAATCGCCAGCGAAGCTTTTTTACAGCTTTGCTGGCGATTTCTCTGTATATAATCTTACTCAATCATGTTCTTGAGTATCCATTTCCTGAAGAATGGGTCTTCTATATTCCATAATCGAAAAATTTCGTTACGAAATTTTTCGCTAAGATACAAAAAATGTAGACGTTCAGAAGGTGAACTCCTCTCGGTTTCTCTTAGCAGTACAATCTGTGTACTGCTTTATATATTCAAGAATATCTCTTATATATTTGCGAATCTCTCTTTATACAAAATGACTCAATGTTTGCAGAATTTGGAACTTTTTTCTGCTATTTCGCTGAAAAATGTTTCCTTTGCAGCCGTAATTGAATAAAAATATAAGAATTATGGCAGAAAATAGACAAGAATTGAACCGCAACTTGGCTCAGATGCTCAAGGGTGGTGTGATTATGGACGTAACAACTCCAGAACAGGCAAAAATCGCAGAGGCAGCAGGTGCATGCGCAGTAATGGCGCTGGAACGTATTCCAGCTGATATCCGTGCAGCAGGTGGTGTTTCCCGTATGAGCGACCCTAAGATGATCAAGGGTATTCAGGAGGCTGTTTCTATCCCTGTAATGGCTAAGTGCCGCATCGGTCACTTCGCTGAGGCTCAGATTCTTCAGGCTATAGAAATCGACTATATTGACGAGAGCGAGGTGCTCTCTCCAGCAGATAATGTTTATCACATCGACAAGACTCAGTTCGACGTGCCATTCGTTTGTGGTGCCAAGAACCTGGGCGAGGCGCTCCGCCGTATTGCTGAGGGTGCTACGATGATCCGTACCAAGGGTGAGCCAGGAACAGGTGATGTGGTTCAGGCTGTTACCCACATGCGTATGATGCAGAGCGAAATCCGCCGCCTGGTTTCTATGAGCGAGGATGAGCTTTATGAGGCAGCCAAGCAGTTGCAGGCTCCTTACGACCTGGTGAAGTATGTTCACGAGAACGGCAAGTTGCCAGTGGTTAACTTCGCTGCCGGTGGTGTGGCTACTCCAGCTGATGCTGCCCTGATGATGCAGCTCGGTGCTGAAGGTGTATTCGTAGGCTCTGGTATCTTCAAGAGCGGTAACCCAGCTAAGCGTGCCCAGGCTATCGTGAAGGCTGTTACCAACTACAACGACCCTAAGATGCTGGCTGAGTTGAGCGAGGACCTCGGCGAAGCAATGGTAGGTATCAATGAGCAGGAGATTGCTCTCTTGATGGCTGAAAGAGGTAAGTAATGATATTGGGAAGTTAAGGAGTTAAGAAGTTAGAGGAGTTAAGACAAATGCTTTTTGGCACAAACTCAGTAAAAGAATACTGTTGTCTTAACTCCTTAACACCTTAACTCCTTAACTCCTTCTTATGAGATAAATTGTTATATGAGAATAGCAGTATTAGCTTTACAAGGCGCTTTTGCTGAGCACAGACAGAAGTTGGCTCAGTTGGGCGTGGATAGTTTTGAGGTTCGCCAGTTGAAGGATTGGGACCAGCCTAAGGATGGCTTGATTATTCCGGGCGGTGAGAGTACCACTCAGGCGAAACTCTTGAATGAACTGGGATTGATGGAGCCTGTAAAGGAGGCGATTGTTGCCGGCTTGCCAGTTTATGGAACCTGTGCCGGTTTGATTCTTCTTGCCAAGAAGATTGAGGGCGAGCCTAGCCATCGCATTGCTTCGATGGACATCACGGCTTTGAGAAATGCCTACGGTCGCCAGTTGGGCAGTTTCTACATCGAGGCTCCGATGAAGGGCATCGAGGGCAATATCCCAATGACTTTCATCCGTGCTCCTTATATTAAAGAGGTGTGGGGAGATGCTGAGGTTCTGGCGGAGGTAGATGGCAAGATTGTGGCTGCCCGCCAGGGTAACCAGCTGGTTACCGCCTTCCATCCTGAATTGAACGAAAGTCTGGAGATTCATAAGTATTTCCTGGAAATGTGCAGGAAGTAGGCTTCATCCTAGGATAAAACTTATTTCGTTGACCGATGAAACAGGCTTCATGTGCCCATGAAGCTATATTGCAAAGTATCTTAGGATACATTGCCAAGTATCTTAAGATACATGAGCAAGTATCCTAAGATACTTTTTTATTGATAGCGGACTATCTAATTCAAAAAGGTTTTCTTCATATCGGCCGACCCACTTTTGGGGTTCATAACTTTGAACATATTCCTGTTGTTCAGCCAAGACTTGCAATATCACTTTTTCATCAACCATAATTGCTCTATTTGAGGATTATTTCTTATTTCGATTACAAAAGTATAATAAAGTATTTAATACCAGTAGGTTACCATTCTTATACTTTGCTAAAATGCATATTTTCGTTCTTCAAACTTTGCTAAAATGCATATTAGACATGAATGTTGTGTCTGATACTTTTTTCCGATAAATGTTTGCCGTTTACAAATATTCATCGTATCTTTGCATTATGAAATCTTCGTTACGTAAAACTCATAATGATGTAAATGCTTATGGTACAGTTAAATCCTTTTGTATTTAAAAAGCTGTTGCAGAGTTCATGTAGATGGGGCTGTGGGCCTGTTGAGTGAGCGAAACAATGTGCCTGAGTGAACTCAATGAGCCGTCCGAATAAGCCTACTGATATGATTGAACAAGCTTACAAATACGACTGAGTAAGTGAAAGAATACGTTTGCTCAGGTTCAAGAAGTCGGAATATCAGGTTCAAGGAGGCTGTTTCTAAGAGATTCCCACTAGGCTCAGCAGCTCTGCTGAGCCTAGTCAGCAGGTCTGCCGACTGCAGTCAGCACATCTGCCGAGCCTAGTGGCAACACCCTATAATCGTACAACTACACACCTTTTAGTTGTACGATAATAACCGTTTATAACAACTCCGGAAGCTGGAAGAGCTTCACGCTGTTACTGCCCTTGATGAGGATGTAATGGTCGTGAGGCTGGTTTGCCTTGAGTGCTTCCTTCACTTCCTCTACATTCTGGAACTTGCGGTAGCTGCATGGAATATCCTTGAACTCATCGCCCACAAGCCATACATTCTCCAGACCGGCTGCCTGCAACTGGTCTACTACCTTCTGGTGCTCCTCGTGGCTCACTTCGCCGAGCTCGCCCATCTGTCCGAGAATCGCCATCTTATGAGGCACATCCATCACGCGGAAGTTCTCGATGGCGGCTGCCATGCTCGATGGGTTGGCATTGTAGGCATCTACCACCAGCTTGTTGTGCGCCGTCTCTTCCAATTGCGAACGGTTGTTGCTTGGGATGTAGTTCTCCAGGGCATGATCTATCTGCTGAGGCTTCACATCGAAATGAAGACCGATGGTGATGGCGGCAAGCATGTTGTCGATATTGTAAGAGCCGATGAGATGGGTTTGAACCTCATGCCAGTCGAAACTCTCGGTGCGCCAGCGGAACTTCAGGAAAGGAGCGCAGGAGATGACTTCTCCCCAAACATCGCAGTTTTCGTCCTTGCCGTAGGTGATGAGGCGGTTGATGTTGCGCTGCTCGGCCATCTGCATCAGATGCTCGTTGTCTGCATTGATGAAGACGAGGGCATCGTTGGCTGCGAGGTAATCATAGAGCTCTCCCTTGGTCTTCTTCACGCCTTCGAAACTGCCGAATCCCTGCAGGTGGGCACGGCCTACGTTGGTAATCATACCGCAGGTTGGCTCCACGTATTCCACGAGTTTCCGGATGTCACCAGGATGGGAAGCACCCATCTCTACAACAGCAATCTCGTTTTCCGGAGAGAGACGGAAGAGCGTCTTTGGTACGCCCACATCATTATTGAAGTTACCCTGGGTGAACATCACGTTGAACTTCTCGCCGAGAACAGCAGAGACGAGCTCCTTGGTGGTGGTCTTGCCGTTGGTTCCGGTGATTCCTACTACAGGAATATCGAAGTGGCGGCGATGCTCACGGGCTAATTCCTTGAAGGTGGTGAGGCAATCCTCTACGAGGATGTAGCGCTCGTCGCCTTCCTTGGCATACTCTTTTTCATCAACAATCACATAGGCACAGCCTTTCTCCAAAGCCATGTCGGCAAACTTGTTGCCATCAAACGATGCGCCCTTCAAAGCCAGGAAGATGCTGCCCTCTGGGCAGTCGCGGCTGTCAGTGGTAATCACTGGGTGCGCTTGGTAAATCTGATAGAGTTCTGAAATATCCATAGTCTATAACTGTTATTTTGGGTACAAAAGTAATCTAAATTATGGACATAACAAACATTTTTCCCAAAAAATGATGGTAATCTCGAATATTCTTTCTATTTTTGCAGAAATATTCGATGAATCTTTAGAAAGTGAGGCTCTTTATGGGTAGTAGAGATGAAAAAGATAAAACGAAAGTAAGGAAGGAAAAGCTGGCAGGCTATTTCTATAATCTATCCCAGTTGATATTTACGGGAACTGGGGTTGGAGGTGTGTTGCCGTTTTTACATGGAACGGCTTCATTAGGTGATATTTCCGTATTAGTTTTTGGCGCAGTTGCAACAGCTGTTTTTGCGTATGCTGCCAATAGAGTTTTAAAATATTAAAGTTATGAGCTATTTGGCATTGTTTTTTTTAGTATGCTCGATTTTCGGTCTTGGTTTTATAGCTTGGACTTATACTAAATCGGGTGAAAAGTGGCTTAAAGAATTGTAGAATCATGAGCTATTTAGCAATATTTTTTATGATTTGCTGTATCGTCGGTGGAAGTTTTTTAGCTTGGTTATATACAAAACCAGGCGAGAAATGGTTGAAAGATTTGTAAAATATTAAGTTATGGAAGTTTACAATGGACTATTGTTTTTCTTTGTGGTTGGAACAATCATAGGTGGAAGCTTTCTTGCTTGGACTTACACAAAGCCAGGTAAAAAGTGGCTTAAGGAGTTATAATCCGATGGAATATACGATCAATATCAAGGGGCGCTTGATGGATTTGAGTACCCCTCAGGTGATGGGCATCCTGAATGTTACGCCCGACAGTTTCTATTCTGGCAGTAGAAAACAGACAGAAATGGAGATAGCTCAGAGAGCTAATCAGATTATAGAAGAAGGTGGAAGTATCATTGATGTGGGCGCTTTCTCCACCCGTCCCGGTGCCGATGAAGTATCGGAAAAGGAGGAGGGAAGACGCCTGAAGTTTGCTCTCGACATCGTTCGCAGGGAGCAACCGGATGCTGCCGTCTCCGTAGATACTTATCGCCCTACCTTGGCACGTAAGTGTATCGAGGAGTGGGGAGCTGACATCATCAACGATGTCTCAGAAGGTGGAATCACTGGCATCGTCAATGTGCCGCTGGAGCAGAGACAGGAGGAATATCCTGAAATGTTCCGGGTGGTGGGCGAACTGAAGGTACCTTATATATTAATGTCGGTGCAGCCTACGCTCGAAACGATGATGAAGGGCTTTGCCAGAGAGGTACAGCAGTTGTGTGACCTGGGAGCCAAGGACATCATCCTCGACCCAGGCTTCTGCTTCGGCAAGAATCTCATCCAGAATTATCAGATTTATAATGAGATGGAGAAGTTGAACGTGATGGAACTTCCGGTTCTGGTAGGCATCTCCCGCAAGAGTATGATATACAAGCTGCTGGGTGGAGATGCTACGACATCGCTCAATGGAACTTCCGTGCTCGACACCATCGCTCTGATGAAGGGCGCCAGCATCCTCAGAGTGCACGATGTAAAAGAAGCTGCTGAGGCTGTGAAGATAATAGAAGCAATGAAGGAGGGACGCACATGATAGAATTTGGCATCAAAGACTTTCTCGATATTCTCCTGGTAGCCTCGCTGCTGTTCTATGTTTATCGTCTGATGAAGGAATCGCGCTCACTGAACATCTTCGTGGGCATCATGCTCTTCGTGCTTATCTGGCTCTTTGTGAGTCAGATACTGGAAATGCGTCTGCTGGGTTCTATCCTGGATAAACTGGTGAGCGTGGGAGTCATCGCTCTCATCGTCATCTTCCAGGAGGATATCCGTAGATTCCTCTATGAGATAGGTTCGCAGAAAGGTATGCGCCGGCTGGTTCGCTTCTTCCACTCCAGCAAGGAGAGCCAGAAGGAGGCTAACAAGGAGACCATCATGCCGATTGTGATGGCGTGTATGAGTATGGCGAAGAAATACGTAGGTGCTCTTATCGTTATAGAGCGAGGCGTTCCACTGAAGGACATCATGGATACGGGTGAGGAGATAGACGCCAAGATTAACCAGCGGCTGATAGAGAATATTTTCTTCAAGAATTCGCCGCTTCATGATGGAGCCATGGTGGTGAGCAATAAGCGCATCATGGCAGCCGGATGTATTCTGCCTGTGAGTCATAACCTCGATATTCCGAAGGAACTGGGACTCCGCCATCGTGCCGCTCTCGGAATATCACAGAGCAGTGATGCCATCGCCGTCATTGTATCCGAGGAGACCGGACGAATCAGCGTGGCCATCAAGGGCGAGTTCAAACTCAGACTCTCAGCCGAGGAACTGGAAAGCATTCTTACTCTGGAAATGATATAAGTTAAGTGAAGAGTGAAGAACGAAGGGTGAAGAATTCATCACTTTTCCTGCTACGTAAACCTTTACGACATGAATAATCTCCCGATTTAGCTTTTTTTACACATTTTAATCGCTGCTATTTCAAAGAAAATGTGTACTTTTGCAAAGTCGATGTGGCAAAAAGGTGAAAAACAAGATAACATCGCCTTACACTTTGACAGATCTACTTAGGAAACAACAAAATATATAAAATATTAAAAAGTAAAATGGATTTATTACAGCAAATCGTAGCTCGCGCTAAAGCTGACAAGCAGCGCATCGTGCTCCCTGAAGCAGAAGAGGAGCGTACATTGAAAGCAGCCGATAAAGTTTTGGCTGATGATCTCGCAGACATCATCCTCATCGGTAACCCTGCCAATATTAAGAATCTCGCTGCTCAGTGGGGTCTTAACAACATCGACAAGGCTACTATCGTTGATCCACAAAACAACCCTAAGACTGAGGAGTATGCTGAGAAGCTCGCTGAACTTCGCAAGAAGAAGGGCATGACCGTAGAGCAGGCTCGTGAACTCGTAACTAAGAACAACCTCTACCTCGGTTGTATGATTATCAAGACTGAGGGCGCTGACGGTCAGATTTCTGGTGCATTGAGCACTACTGGCGATACTCTCCGTCCAGCTCTCCAGATTATCAAGTGTGCTCCAGGTATCACTTGCGTAAGTGGTGCTATGTTGCTCATCTCAGACCAGAAGCAGTATGGTCAGGATGGCGTTGTAGTAATGGGTGACGTTGCTGTAACTCCAAACCCTACAGCAGACCAGCTTGCTCAGATTGCCTATACTACAGCTCATACAGCTCAGTCAGTGGCAGGTATTACTGATCCACAGATTGCCATGTTGAGCTTCTCTACAAAGGGTAGCGCAAAGGATGCTATCAACAAGGAGACTGGCAAGAGCGTTTATATCATTGACAAGGTAAAGGATGCCGTAGCTATTGCTAAGGAGAAGTTCCCAGAGCTTCATCTCGATGGTGAGCTTCAGGCTGATGCAGCCCTCGTTCCTGAGGTAGCTGCCAAGAAGGCTCCAGGTTCTGACGTAGCTGGTAAGGCTAACGTATTGGTAGTTCCTAACCTCGAGGTTGGTAACATCGGCTACAAGCTCGTTCAGCGTTTGGGTGGTGCCATCGCTATCGGTCCTATCCTCCAGGGTATTGCCCGTCCTGTTAACGATCTTTCTCGTGGTTGCTCTGTAGATGACATCTACTACATGGTAGCTATCACAGCTTGCCAGGCACAGGACGCCAAGAAGGCTTAATTCAACATTCAACATTTAACATTCAACATTTAACATTATGAAAGTATTGGTTCTGAACTGTGGTAGTTCATCTATCAAGTACAAATTATATAATATGGACGATGAGTCTGTATTGGCACAGGGTGGTGTAGAGCGTATCGGTCTTGATAACGCTTTCATCAAGGTGAAATTGCCTAACGGCGAGAAGAAGCAGATCATGCACGACATGCCTGACCACAAGGAAGGTGTAAACTTCGTGTTCAAGTGCTTGCTCGACCCGGAAATCGGCGCTATCAAGGATTTGAAAGAAATCGATGCTGTAGGACACCGTGTCGTACAGGGTGGTGACAAGTTCAAGGAGAGCGTTATCGTTGACAAGAGCGTAGAGGATGGTATCGAGGAACTTTGCGACCTCGCTCCTGTTCACAACGCAGGTCACCTGAAGGGTATCCGTGCCGTAGACTCATTGATGCCTGGCACTCCTCAGGTTTGCGTATTCGACAACGCATTCCACAGCACAATGCCTGACTACGCTTACCTCTATGCAATTCCTTACGAGTTGTACGAGAAGTATCACGTACGCCGTTATGGTTTCCACGGAACATCTCACCGTTATGTTTCTAAGCGTGTTTGCGAGATTCTCGGTCTCGACCAGAACAACTCTAAGATCATCACTTGCCACATCGGTAACGGTGGCTCTGTAGCTGCTGTATTGAACGGTAAGGTATTGGATACTTCAATGGGCTTGACTCCATTGGCAGGTCTGATGATGGGTTCACGTTGTGGTGACATCGATGCTTCTGCCGTTACCTACTTGATGGAGAAGTTGAACATGAAGCCACAGGAGATGGCTGACTTCCTGAACAAGAAGAGTGGTGTGCTCGGTATTACAGGTATTTCTTCTGATATGCGCGACATCGAGAACGCTGCCAACGAGGGTAACGAGAAGGCTCAGCTGGCTCTCCGCATGTACGAGTATCGCATCAAGAAGTACATTGGCGCTTACACTGCAGCTATGGGTGGCGTTGACGCAATCGTATTTACTGCAGGTGTTGGTGAGAACCAGACCGACCTGCGCGAGGAAGCTTGCAAGAACCTGGAGTATCTTGGCATCAAGATTAACAAGGAAGTAAATGACAAGGTTCGTGGTGAGGAAGCTATCATCTCTACCGACGATAGTAAGGTGAAGGTAGTTGTAGTTCCTACCGACGAGGAGATTGTTATCGCTCGCGATACAATGGAGTTGGTTGCTAACAAGTAATCATACGCTATATATAATAAGGTGAAGACTAGAAACATAAGTGAATGGTCTTCACCTTTTTAAATTTTTAGAATTATGAAAACAAAGATTGTAACTTTCGGAGAAATATTGCTTAGGATTTCTAAGCCTGGTTATCAACGTTTATTTCAGGGACATCATATGTTTGGCAATTATGGTGGCAGTGAGGCTAATGCAGCCATCTCTTTGGCTTATTTAGGCGATAATGTAGAGTATGTAACCCGTGTGCCATACGGTGAGATGGGTGAGGCCGCGTTGATGCATCTCAGAGAGTACGGTCTGAATGTTTCTCATGTTGTGCGTGGCGGCGAACGTCTCGGAACTTATTATTTCGAAGAAGCTGTAGCTATGCGCAATTCCCGTGTGGTTTACGACCGCAAAAATTCTTCTTTCTATACGCTGAAGCGCGGAATGGTGAAATGGGAAAAGGTGCTGGCTGATGCTGCCGTATTCCATTGCTCCGGCATTACCTGTGCTATCAGCCGCGATGCGATGGAATCAACTATGGATGCCATCAAACTTGCTGTTTCTGACGGGTTGACCATTGCCTGCGACATTAATTACCGTAAGAATCTCTGGGGATATGGTCTGGAGCCTCATGATGTGCTATTCCAGATGATGCAGTATAGCGACATCATCTTTGGTGACCAGAATGAGTGGGAGATAGCCAGCGGTGTGCCTCATATTCCTTTCGAGGCTTTGGATGCAGACTATGAGATAGACAAGGAGGCTTATCTGGAGTATTTCCGCAAGATGCATCAGCTCTTCCCTAAGTGTAAGAAGATGGTGATGGCGGTAAGAAATCAGATTGCCAGCAGTCATCATACCTTGAGCGGCTTGCTCTATGATGCTGTAGAAGATCAGCTCTATACTACAAGAATCTATGATATTGAGCCGATTGTTGATCCGATGGGTGTAGGTGATGCCTTTATTGCTGCCTATATTCATGCCCATCAGAAGTGGGGCGACAAAAACCAGTATTGCCTGGATTTCTCACTGTCAGCAAGCGCGATAAAGAATACGGTTCCGGGTGATCAGAATCTGGTTACAGAAGAAGAAATCATCAATAACATGACTTCTTCAGGAGGTCGCATACAGCGATAACAATAAAGGGCAGCTCATAAAGCTGCCCTTTATTGTTATGGTTGGCTTTCGCCTTCCACATATTCTTCCATAAACATGTGTTCGCCATCAAACACGGCATAGGTGAACTGCCATATCCAGTCGCCCAGAATCATCAGTCGGGTCTTTTTGCTCAACATCAGATCCAGTTCAATGTGGCGATGGCCGAACATGAAGTAATCTATATCCTTGTGGCCTTGCATATACTGTTTGGCAAAGCGCACCAGAAACTCCTTCTTTTCGCCCATATAAGGCTCTTCCTTTCCGTCAGCACGTTTCAGTCGGCTATGCTTAGCCCAATTCAAGCCCAATGCCATTCCCCAGCGAGGATGAATCGCATTAAGGAGGCGTTGGCAAGTATGATTCTGGAACATTCTTTTCAGAAACTTGAATTTCTTGTCTGGGTCACCCAGTCCGTCTCCATGTGCCAGATAGAATACTTTATCGTATATCTCTACGGTCTGAGGCTTGTAATGTACGGTAATGCCACATTCTTCCTCCAGGTAGCCATAGGTCCAGAGGTCGTGGTTACCCGTAAAGAAATGTACTTCCACTCCCATATCGGTCAACTCCGAGAGCTTACCTAAGAAGCGTGTATAGCCTTTTGGTACGACATATTTATATTCGTTCCAGAAGTCAAACATGTCACCCAGGAGATAAACTGCCGCAGCCTTCGTCTTGATGCTGTCCAGGAAACGGACCAGGCGGCGTTCTTGCATGCGGGCATGCGGAATGGCTAATGAGCCAAGGTGCGCATCTGAGAGAAAATATACATTTTTCATAAGCGATTCTATTTAAATGAAGAGTGAAGAATGAAGAGTGAAGAATTCAACGGCTTTGTCTTTATTCAAAACCGAGTTCTACGCGAGCTTCCTCGCTCATCATACTCTGATCCCAAGCCGGTTCGAATACAAGGTTCACATTGGCAGATTTTACGCCTTCCACGCTGTCTACCTTGCTTCTTACATCCTCCAGGATGAAGTCGGCAGCAGGGCATGAAGGGGCTGTGAAGGTCATGTCGAGATCTACGGTGGCATCGTCCTTCACATCTATTTTGTAAATCATACCGAGGTCCCAGATGTTGACAGGAATCTCTGGGTCGTAAACGGTCTTAAGCACATCTACGATCTTTTCTTCTATCTTTGTCTTTTCTTCTTGTGTCATAATAATCTTTGTTTTTGCCTACAAAGATAATAATTATTGCAGACAAAACAAAAAGAAAAGCTGTTTTTTTCTTGCAGAAGGTCTAATATACCCCAAATAGACTACAATTTACCTTTGTCGTGATATGAATAAAAGGCACCATCGGTTATGATGACATGGTCCATAAAGAAGAGACGCATGATTTCGCAGGCTTTGGCAATCTTCTGGGTAAGTACATCATCGGCTTTGCTTGGCTGAGGATTGTTGCTGGGATGATTGTGGCAGAAGGCGATAATGGTAGCGTTGTTGAGCACCGCTTCTTTGATGATGAGCCGGATATCGGTTGCCGTTTCTGTAATGCCGCCTTTTGAGATGCAGCTCGCTTTGATGAGCTTGAAGTTCTGGTTCATCATCAGGAGCCATGCTTCCTCTGTATCTAAATCCTGCATCTTCGGAAGCATATAGTTGTAGATGGCAAGGGATGAGCCTAAGTCGGGACGTGTGCCAATCTTATCGAGAGCACGGCGCTTGCCCAGTTCGCAGGCTGCAAGAATGGTGATGGCTTTGGCGGGCCCCATTCCTTTATATTGCGTCAGTTCTCTGATAGACTTCTTTCCTAGCTGGTTCAGGTTGTTGTCGCAATCCTTCAGAATGCGTTTCATCAGGTCTACGGCACTTTCGTCAGTAGATCCCGAACCAATCAGAATACCTAAGAGCTCGGCATTGGATAAAGCTGAGGCTCCCAAGCGCTCCAGTTTCTCGCGAGGCTTGTCTTCTTCTGCCCAATTGGCAATGGTTAGTTTCTCTGCCATAATAATAACTGATTAGTAGATTATTATTGGCTTCTCTTTTGGCGGGGAAGTCTTATTTGTAGAAAGTCTTGTTGTATGCGCTGAATTCGCTCTGTCCCAGTACGCATCTCTTCCACCATGCAGAAAGGAATCCGCATCCGTAACCCATCAGCTGTGTGAAGGCAGCGCGAATGCTCAGCAAACCTATCTTCACACTGTGATTCTCCCTGCTGCTGTCGATGAACAGCGCAATGATATAGAGAATGATGCCCAGCAGGCCGATGCAGCCCAATGCTGCCATCGCATTGCCCAGGGTTGGGAATACGTGGACGGTGCCCAGCATATACGGCAGGAATCCGAAGAAGAGCAGAAGGAGCGTACCTGTCACGCCCACGGTGAAGACCATCGGCAGGAGATGTACGAGCTTGAGGCTCTCGGGATATTTCTTGTAGAGGTTGATGCGGGCGATGCCGCTGTTATATACCTGTCGCCAGAATTTGCGGAAGTCGGTGCGGCGCTTATGCCATACCCATGCTTCAGGGAACAGACGGCAACGGCAGCCTGCCTTGAAGATACGGATGGAGAAATCGATGTCCTCACCAAAACGCATGTTGGAAAAGCCATTCAACTTGAGATAAACGTCTCTGCGGATGCCCATGTTGAATGAACGAGGGTAGAACTTATCCATCTTCTTCTTTCCGCCACGGATACCACCGGTGGTGAAGAAAGAAGTCATGGAATAAGAAATGGCTTTCTGAGTATCTGTAAATGATGAGTGTGCCTTGTCGGGACCGCCGAATGCATCGGCAGGTTCACGGCTCAACTCATCACTTACAGCCTTCAGATAGCCCTCTGGCAAGACCACGTCGCTGTCGAGTATCAGCAGATACTCGCCCTTGGCACGCTCGGCACCATAGTTGCGACTCTGACCCGGACCAGAGTTCTCCTTATAGTAATAATGTATATTCATCAGGTTTTCGTATCGCTTGCACACTTCCTTGCAGGGAGTCTGTGAGCCATCCTCTACGATGACAACCTCGAAGTCCTTCTCCGTCTGATGGGTAAGGCTCTCTAACAGTTCGTCCACTTCGTCAGGACGGTTGAATACTGGTACTATGATGGAATATTTCATTCTTCTTACTATTAAGGGTTAAGTTTGCTCGATAAGAGCGTAATCTTCTTGTTGAAAGACGGATTACTCGCTTACACGACCGAGGTAGCTACCGTCACGAGTATCAACCTGGATGGTCTCGCCCTCGTTAACGAACAGAGGAACACGAACCTCAGCACCAGTCTCGAGAGTAGCTGGCTTGGTAGCGTTGGTAGCAGTGTTACCCTTTACACCTGGCTCAGAGTGAGTAATCTTCAGGGTAGTCTTTGCTGGCATTTCAGCCAAGAGGATAGTACCGTCTGTAGTATCAGTAACAACCTCAACTACGTCACCCTCCTTCATGTACTGACCACCGGTAACGTTCTCCTTAGCGATAGGCACCTGCTCGAAAGTCTCCTGGTTCATGAAGATGCAACCAGTAGCGTCCTCGTAGAGGTACTGATAAGGGCGACGCTCAACGCGAACATCCTCCAATTTGAAACCAACCTGGAATGTACGCTCCAGCACGCGGCCGTCAGCAACATTCTTCAACTTAGTGTTCATTACGGTGTTACCTTTACCTGGCTTTCTGTGCTGAAAGTCGATGCAAACCCATACTTTGCCATCCATACGGATGCAAGTTCCAATCTTAATTTCCTGTGAATTAATCATTTCTTGTTTTATCTTGAATGTTATTATTATTCTCGTAATCGGGTGCAAAGTTACGGCAAAATGATGAAAAAACAAAGGGAAAATCGAAAAAAACATAAATATTTAAGCTAAATTTGGTAGTTTTCTTGGTTATTTGAGAAATTATGCGTAATTTTGCAGCCCAAAAAGGGCTTATTTTGCTCTTTTGTGAAGAATATTAATTAAAAAATAAATAAGAAAAATGAAAAGAACATTTCAGCCTCACAATCGTCGTCGCGTGAACAAGCATGGTTTCCGTGAGCGTATGGCAACAAAGAATGGTCGTCGCGTATTGGCTTCTCGCCGTGCTCATGGCCGCAAGAAGTTAACTGTTTCTGACGAGCACCACGGAAAGTAATTTCCGATAGGGAAATTCGTCTATCGACGATGACATTAAAAGCAGCAAGGAGAGATTCTTTGCTGCTTTTTGTGTTTTTATG
>JAJXBQ010000293.1:0-3261 GCA_021640525.1 Segatella copri | reverse complement strand
TTTCTATGCAATCGATTTCGCAACAACAAAGAAAAAGAGGCTGAATTTCGCAAAACGGATATTTGCAAAAATCAGCCTCATTCAGAGGATATTATGTACATAAACTGCTAACCGCACGGGGACAAACTCACACTAACCGCTTACAGAGCAAGCGAAGTGCTTGTTTAAGTCCCAAAGTAGCGGTAAGTTTATTTGATAACAAACTTCTTGCCATTGCAGATGTACATACCTGGAGCCAGAACGTATTCTGCATCAGAAACCTTGTTCACTTCGGCTACCTTCACACCATTGATAGAGTAAATCTTCAACTTAGCAGGAGCCTTCTTGCTACCTACCTGGTTGATGCCTGTTGAGACAGACTCATTGGTCTTACCGGCAAAGTTATAAACTGCACCGTTTTCGAAATCCAAGTTGGCTGTCTGCTTACCATTAGCGTTGTTGAAGATAATCTTGGCAGGAGCATCTGTCAAGGCACCATCATACTTCCACATCCAGACATCCAGACCATTCTTCTTCACACCGATCTTGGTACATGCTACACCTGGCCAGTTACCACCGGTAAAGTTTTCTGAATCATTCCAAGCCCAGCAGTCTACCTGACTCCAGTCTGCAGGAGCGAGGAAGTAAGCGAAGATACCTGTTGGAGTAGGAATTACAACCTCTTTAATCTTGTTGAAGGTTGAAGAACCTGTCTTGGTTGTACCATCAGCATTGGTTGCACTCCAAGTTACAGTCTTGCTCTCGCCTTCCATCATGTCAGCACCGAGTGTGAATGTAGCAGCCTTACCAGGAGTAAGAGCCACCTGCTCGCCATCACCGATCTTATACCAACCGCTCTTAGCATTGCTGCTCAGCGTTGCAGTTACAGTGATTGTCTTCTCAAATTCACCACCGTTAGGGCTGAAAGCCACCTTAGCAGCTGTTGTCGAATTTGCTGGAGCAGAAATCTTCTTGGCACTTGAACCACCATCGTATTCCAAGTAGATATCGCCTGTAATACCAGTGATGTCACCAGACTGAGCACCGCTACCATTATTCAATACTATATTGAAGCTCTCAACGTTATCGATATCATAAGTCCAGTATTTAGCACCATCAATCTCCTCAGGACCGTTCATCACCTTACCAGGCCATGCACCTGTCAAATTCTTAGCGCCAGTACCTGTTGTCCAAGCATGGATGTAAGGAGCCTTGTCAGCCTTCACCATGACCACGATAGATGCGTTAGGATCTACCTTGGTATAAGTAACCTTTTCTGTCTTCTCCTTGCCTTCAGAGCTTGTAGCACTCCAAGTCACAGTCTTGCTGTCCTTGAAGTTCATGCCATCACCGATAGTGAAGGTGGCAGCCTGACCAGGAGTCAAATCTACCTTGTCCTGTCCCTCTATCTGGTACCAACCAGACGCAGCGTCTTCAGAGAGTGTAGCGGTAACAGTTACCGTATTGGTACGGAAACTACCACCAGCTGGAGAAAGAGAAACGCTTACTGGCTGAAGAGGAGCCTCGTCAACCCAAGTTGTACCAGCCTCTTCATTGCCATCATAGGTCTGACCACCCTTATGCTGAGCAGCAGTTTCGTAGATGAAAGCACCATCATCAATGAGTTTGCCACCAGTCCAGTCTTTCACGAGTACGCGAACCTGACCCTGATTACTAGGAGCATCAACGGTGATAGTAGGACCTGTGTAAGTCTTGCCTGTTACCAAGTCTGTATAAGTACCAGCTGGGCAATCTGTAAAGGTAGCACCACCATTGAGGGCTACGAGTGCATAGCTGTCCTTGTAAGCACGCTTGAAAGCGATACCGCCGTTAGCAGCACAACCCTCGTCTGTCCACTGACCCTTACGGAGAGCAGGAACAGCCTGACGAATCTTGTTAAGACGGATGAGGTGCTGAGCCAAATCATGATTCAATGTAGCATCCACGTTACCAGAAGCCTTGTATTCACCGAAGTCTGATGCTTCTACATCACCTGTGATATAACCACCGAAGTAAGCACGACCAGTGTTAGAAAGAGGACCATTAGGACCTTTGTCAATCACAGAACCACGACGGAAACCTACCTCAGAACCATAATAGAGACATGGGATTCCACGGAAGGTAAACATCAGAGAGAGATTCTCAGCCCACTGAGCATCACTACCAGAGAAACGGATACCATCACTTGGCTGAGGACCGTAGTCATGACTATCTACATATACCACATTGAAAGTAGCATCATTGTATTTCATATCACCAGACTTAGCCAAGCCGTATGCACTTCCTGCATTAGAGAAGTTGTAGTGCAATGGGAAGTCAATCACATTAAATCCACTTGACTGAGAATAGTCTGGCTCATGCCATGCACCATTCAGCATAAAGGTATTGTTGCTTTCAGGAGAATCCGCATTATCCTTCTCGCAGAGAGGCATCAGCTTAGCATCATAACCTGTACCACTGTCATAGATTTCCTGAGTATCCCAGTATGACTGGCTGCCATCAAAGCCATCCATCAGTTCCTTTGGAGCCTTCCATGTATAATAATAAGGTGAAAGGTTGTCTTGACCACGGTACTGCACACTACCGAAACGGGCACAAACCTCACCATACATGAAGAATGGAGCCTTGTTCAATCGCTTATCCTCGTACTGCTTACCGAGGGCAGCAAACTGAGGAATGAACTGCTTGCAGAAGGTAAGACGTGAGATGTGACCGGATGTATCAATACGGAAACCATCGACACCCATCTTGATGAAATTGCCATAGCATTTGACAAGATATTCAGCCACTGTATTATTCTCAGTATTGAGGTCCACACAGTCACCTGCAATCTGAGCCCACCAACGATTAGGTAAGTCCCAGTTGAAGTTACCGAAATGGTGCCAGTAGTTGTGAGTATCATGATTCTGACCATCGGTATTCTTCATCATGCCAAGACGACGCTGATACTGATAACCAGGCTGAAGACTTGGATAGTCACTACCCAATGTTTCCAAATTAGGAATCATACAAGCATTGATGTCTGCCTGGTTACGAAGACGAGTATCACGGTCGAACTCCTTGCAAAAATGCTCCTCACCGAAGTTACCGGTGTGGTTGAGCACGATATCGAGGATAATCTTGATACCCTTGGCGTGAGCTTTGTCGATGAGCTCCTGGAACATCACGTCACCACTCTTTTTGCCGTCACCACTCTGATAGCGGCAGTCTACTTTAGAGAAATCCGAAGCATGATAGCCGTGGTAGTCATAACCGGATGCGTTCTGTACGACAGGAGTAATC
>JAJXBQ010000292.1:0-3274 GCA_021640525.1 Segatella copri | reverse complement strand
ATGCGTGATCTGATCCTTCAACTCAGCAAAAGTTCGATTTATTCAACAAAGCCAAACAGCATTGCAACAGGCATTCGCATCAAAGGAGAGTGATATGGCAACTTTGACAAAAAAAGAACGGGCATGGTTGAACGAATTACAGGACGTTCTTGATCGCTGCCCATCACCGAAAAAAATTGGTTTTTACACCATTGGCGATAAAAGCATTTACCTGTATGACCTGCGCCGCATGGATGAAATCATGGAGGCTCTTGATAATCGTTCGTCAATGGATTGGTGTGTTGCTGTCCATGATATGAATGCAGGGTTTGATGAAAAGATTTTGTTCCCCTCATCAGTTGAAAGCACTGCGGGTTAAGGAGTAACACATGACCACTATTACCAAAGAACGTATTGAATTGTTCATTAAAAATCCGCTTGAAAACGGGCTTACCCGTGGTGAACAAATGGAACTGGCACGGATTGCGCTGGCATCGCTGGAAGCAGAACCGGTGGCGTGGATGCGTGATGACGCAGATGGTCGTGAGTATAACGCTCGCAATGAATTTTCTGGTGGAGGGGGAGGAGTTCCACTCTACGCCACCCCTCCAGTGCCAGTAGTACCGGAAGAAAAACAAATGCCTAATCCTCTTAGCATGTACGCGGTTGATGCTGTTGCCGCTATTGCAGAGGTGAGAGGCTGGAACGCATGCCGCGCCGCCATGCTTCAGGGTAGCCAACCTGTAAGCCAAACTTACAAGTTTCCAGTTAATACACCTTGCCAGGATGCGCCAGCCCATATCTGGCTGCAAACAGCTGGAGTATGGCCAGAAGATGGCGAGTTAAGCGAATTAACGTGGTGCAGCCACAATCAGCACCATGATGACACGCTATATGTTCGAGCTGACTTGGTAAATGGCAATTCTCCGGTAACTCCGGATGGTTGGATAAGCTGTAGTGAGCTAATGCCAGATGATGGTCAGCACGTAATTATTTTATGTGATGGCGCATTCGTTCTTTATGCGCAATATCGAGACGGAGAGTTTTTCGATATTGTCCGCAATGGTGATGAATTTTTCGAAACGCAGAGCCGCAATGTAACCGACTGGATGCCTCTACCAGAACCTCCGAAGGGGGCGAAATGATGGATGTAAAAGAGAAGGTTTTGCAGGTGATGCGTTCCCGTTCTGCCCTGCAAGAGAAAGCTCTCGGCGGGGAATATCCATTCACGATAGCAACCTGGAATCTGCGGTTGGCAATGGAGAAGGAATTTCCTGATGAAGAATGGCATTCGGCAGATTTGCGCAAAATTCTTATGGAGCTGGCTAAAGACGGAGCAGTATCCAAAGATACCTATGCCAGCCGGATTGGTCAGGCGGTATGGAGACTGGAGGTGCGGTAATGGCTAACCTGCAACTTGCCGTCAAAGGTGAATAACAATCCTCGCACTCGCGGGGATTTCTTTTATCTGAACTCGCTACGGCGAGTTTTGCTTTATGGAGACAAGAAATGTCAGATTTGGCTATGAAGGTTTTGAAATGGCAATCGACTAGCGATGTCGGTATCAGTAGCGCAACTCTTGCCTCAATCGCATGTGGACTGAAAAAGAATATCTATGGTCATCACTTCGGCGCTCCACATGACGCAGCAGACTTCCGGCGATGCGTTGCACTTGTTGAGCAGATTCCAGAAATCAGAGATTCATTCGACAAGGTTGCAAAGCGCGTTCCGGCATTCAAAGGAATCCTCAACGAATGGGATTCGCTCGTTGCTCTGTTGAAGTCTGAAATGAAGACGTACGGGAACAAAGCACCAGAGACTTACAGAAGAATCAGCGAGCTACGCAAGGACTAACCACAGCCTCACACTCGATGAGGCCTGTTCATTTCTCAAGATATCCAGACCTACCGCAATAATACCAACTCAATAAATGGAGATTCCAGGTGGAAGAAGAAATCTTCACTCGTGAAGAGGCAGCATCGTATCTGAAGGTAGACAAAGGCACTATCACGCAGTGGATACGAAGTGGACGACTTCAGGCCACAAAGATAAATCCAGATAAACCTAAAAGCCCATATCGCATTTGCAAGTCAGACTGCATTGCGGCGCTTAAGTCTGTAAGACACAATAGCGCGGTGAATGCGGTTGATGTGCAGGAGGTTAAAGCATGTCAATCAAACTACGCGGTGGCACGTGGCACTGCGATTTCGTCGCGCCAGATGGATCAAGAGTTAGACGCTCTCTTGAAACATCGGACAAAAGGCAAGCGCAAGAACTTCACGATCGTCTGAAAGCAGAAGCGTGGAGAGTAAAAAATCTCGGGGAATCGCCGAAAAAGCTATTCAAGGAAGCCTGCATACGGTGGCTGCGTGAGAAATCGGATAAGAAGTCCATTGATGATGACAAGAGCATTATATCGTTCTGGATGTTGCACTTCAGAGAAACCATTCTCTCAGACATAACAACAGAAAAAATAATGGAGGCGGTAGACGGGATGGAAAACCGCCGCCATCGCCTGAACTGGGAAATGAGCCGGGACAGGTGTTTGCGGCTTGGAAAGCCAGTGCCGGAGTATAAACCAAAGCTGGCAAGCAAAGGAACGAAGACGCGGCATCTGGCAATACTTCGCGCTATTCTCAATATGGCTGTTGAATGGGGATGGCTTGACAGGGCGCCAAAAATATCAACACCACGCGTTAAGAATGGACGAATCAGATGGCTTACAGAGGAGGAATCGAAGCGCCTGTTTGCAGAAATTGCTCCTCATTTCTTCCCTGTGGTCATGTTTGCAATCACGACAGGCCTTCGCCGTTCCAACGTTACAGACCTTGAGTGGTCACAGGTCGATCTGGATAAGAAAATGGCATGGATGCACCCTGATGAAACAAAAGCTGGCAATGCGATCGGAGTTCCTCTTAACGAAACCGCATGCCAGATATTAAGAAAACAGCAGGGTCTCCATAAGAGATGGGTGTTTGTCCACACCAAACCTGCCTACCGAAGCGACGGAACAAAAACAGCAGCGGTAAGGAAGATGAGAACCGACAGCAACAAGGCATGGAAGGGAGCGTTAAAGCGGGCAGGCATTAGCAACTTCCGCTTCCATGACCTGAGGCATACTTGGGCAAGCTGGCTGGTTCAGTCCGGTGTCTCTCTTCTTGCACTTAAAGAAATGGGAGGATGGGAAACTCTCGAAATGGTTCAAAGATACGCCCACCTTTCAGCCGGGCATCTCACCGAGCACGCGAGCAAAATCGATGCGATTATAAGTCGCAATGGCACAAATACGGCACAA
>JAJXBQ010000291.1:0-3278 GCA_021640525.1 Segatella copri | reverse complement strand
TCCATATAATCACTTTTCTGAATATTTTTTGTATTTTTGCAGATATATTGCGCTGATATGGGAGTTGAGCATGGCTTACCCTCCTAGATTACAGGCGCATCATTATCAAATGATTAGAGCATGAAGAAGATATTATTCCTACACGGATTCTTCGCCACGGGCAGCTGTCCGATGGCGAGAGCCTTGAAAGAGGCGTTTGAAGGGACGGCGGTGGTGCTGACTCCCGACCTCCCTTTGCACCCCAAGGAGGCACTGAAGGAGATTCGCTCCATCATCGACCGGGAGCAGCCCGACTTGCTTCTGGGCAACAGCTGCGGCTCTTTCCTCGCCCAGATGCTAGCTCCGGTGGTGGGCATTCCTGCCCTGCTCGGCAATCCGTATTTCATGATGACGGAGTTTCTGAAGGAGCGAATCGGAGAGCATGAATACAAGGCACCGAGAAGGGACGGAAATCAGCTGCTGGTGATTGACGAGGCGCTGATTGAGGAGTTTGCGGAACTGGAAGCCGTGCAGTTTGACCATTGCAACCCCTATTATAAGAATCGTGTGTGGGGACTTTTTGGTGAGCAGGACACCCTGGCTCACTTCTCCCCTCTCTTCCTGCAGCATTACTATCAAGCCTTCCATTTCCCTGGCGGTCATACGCCTACAGAGCAGGAGGTGAAGACCTGGTACGCTCCCCTTGCCCAGAAAATGCTGATGGAATTTTCAGCAAAGGAAGAAAGATATTTCCAGCACTTTAAGGGCGGCAAATATAAATTCATCCATTCTGCCTTCGACTCCGAGACTCAGGAGCGCATGGTGGTTTATCAGGCTCTCTATGGAGACAAAGCCTATTGGGTAAGACCGGAAGATATGTTCTTCGGGAAAGTTACGAGGGACGGCAGAACTTTTAATCGTTTCACGGAAATAGACAGATAATTATGGAGACATTTAATAATGTAATAAACAGTGGCCAGCTTGTTCTGGTCGATTTCTTTGCCACCTGGTGCCAACCTTGCAAGGCGATGCACCCCATTCTGGAGCAGGTGAAGAGTGTATTGGGCGACCGCATCCGAATCATCAAGGTGGATGTGGACAAGTACGGCGTAACAGCAAGCCAATACCGCATCCAATCCGTGCCTACGCTGATGCTCTTCCGCAACGGAGAAGTATTGTGGCGCACAAGCGGTGTGGTTGATAAAGCCGAACTGCTGGCTACGCTTGATCCATTCTTGATATAACAGATGAAAAGAATAAAGGAGTAAAATAGGAAAATGAGCATGAATACATTACATAGTTACCTCGCCTACTATCTCCTTGCTATCAATGCAGTTGCATTCATCGTGTACGGCATTGATAAGTACAAGGCAAAGAAAGCCAAATGGCGCATTCCGGAAGTAACGCTTTTATTGCTGGCTGTCATTGGAGGAAGCATCGGGGCATGGATGGGAATGAAAGTCTGGCACCATAAGACGATGCACAAGAAATTCAAATACGGCATTCCTGCCATTCTGCTGATACAGATTGCGCTGATGGCGTATTTGCACATGAATCTTTGGAAACAAATAGTTTGAAGAAAATTATGGCAATGACAATTGATACAACAAACCTCTGTTCGCATCTTCAAAAGAAGTTGTTTGAACCTGAGGGCGTATATTATCCTATCTGGCAAGCCATGCAGAATGATGAGGAGTTGACTACCGCGGTTCGTTCACGACAGCTTCATATCTATCGTAACGGCAAGAAGATTCTCATTCTCGCTGGCAAGGCTCAGCCAAAGATTATCAGAGAGGACAAACTGAACGAATTGATTAAGAAAATAATATAAATGATTAAGAAAGAAGAAGTCATATCTTTTGTATGGCAGCATATTCTGCTGCTCGTTTCGCTCTATGTAATGACTTTCGGAGTCGCAGCATGTGTGCGAAGTCAGTTAGGTTCAAGCGTTATTTCCACCATCCCTTACGTGATGGCTTCGGCAGGTAAGATGCTTGATTACATCCCAGGATGGACTATCGGCGGCTACACCATCATGATGAATGCGATCTTCGTGGTGCTGCAGATTCTGATTCTGAGAAGAAACTTCGAGTGGGTGCAACTCTTCCAGCTCGCAATCGGCTTTATCTTCGGAATGTTCATAGACCTCAATATGGTGCTTACACAGTGGATGGTTTCAGAAAATATCCTGGTCAATGCCCTTGTGCAGATTGCCGGTTGCACCATCCTCGGTTTCGGAATTGCCATGGAGGTGAAGTGCGGCTCAGTAACCATGCCTGGCGAGGGCATTTCCATCGCCATTCACAAGGTTACCGGCTGGCCTTTCCCTAAAGCCAAGATTCGGGTGGACATCACGCTCGTGGTCTTGGCCGTCTTGTTCTGTTTCCTGCTTCTCGGTTCATGGAAATGGGAGATCGTGGGCATCGGAACGCTCTTCGCCATGGTCTATGTAGGTGTTACAGTTCGCCTATTCAACAAACATCTTGCATGGTTCGACCGCCTGCTCCACTATCGTCCAGGTTGCCGAAGATATGTTTACGGACTGGCACGATACATAAGAAGACAGATGTAACGTCAAGATTATTTAAGCTCAACGGATAAAAATAGATGAACATGAATTTTCCAGAAATATATTCAGCAACAGGCATGATGGAACTGATTCAGCAGATCGGCTTTCTCCCTCTTCTTGATAGTGGCATTGAAGGATTCTCTGCCGAAGACATCGTGGCGGAGGATTGCGGTTACGTAAGACTTCCTGAAGGCGGCTGGGACTGGCCGCTATGGAAATGGAAGGGCGAAATTGTGCAGGAAATGCCGTGTATGTACGGAAAGTTCTTTAACAAGAAAGCAGGATTCATCAGCCAGGAATGGTGGCCTGACTTCTGCAACTACAGAAGAAGCAAATACCCCCGTCTGGATGAAGAATCAATAGAAGGAGCCATTCTCAGTACGCTTCAATCATCGGGCAGTCTCATCACGAGAGAACTTCGGGCAACCTGCGGTTTCACGGGCAAGGGAATGAGAAGCAAGTTTGACAGTTATCTCACCCGACTAGAAATGGCGACTTACATCGTGACCGAGGATTTCATCTACCCTCGTGACAAGCACAATCATGAATATGGCTGGGGTTGGTCGCTGCTCAATACTCCCGAAGATCTCTATGGCAGGGAGGCTTGCCAATGCAACCGCACTCCCCAGGAATCTTATCAGAGGATTTTCGAGCATCTGAAAGAAATCCTGCCTGATGCTTCGGATAAACAGATCATTAAATTAATTGGATAAAAATGAGAAAAGAATCA
>JAJXBQ010000052.1:0-17382 GCA_021640525.1 Segatella copri | reverse complement strand
TTCTGCTAATCTGAAGATATGCACACAGTGCTTGCCTTATATGAAGGAGATGAATAATAATATTCAAAAGCTTAATGCTGCTATTGTTGAGAGTAAGACGAAACTTATAGATTTAAACATTGCAGTTTCTCCAGTAGATTGCTTTAGTATGATACAGAAATCAATAAAACTATAAGAAATGGATGAGATTGTAAAACATATAAATGATACAAATGCCAGCTATAGGCAACCAAATGCTGGTGATGCCAAGAATACAGATTTGTTCTTGGATAATGAGCATTATGCTTTTTTTGAAGGTGCTGGCGAACATGTTACGGTAAGATTTTTTAAAGAAAATCTTTCACAGGCTATATTGTTTATAGCTTCAATTTTACCAAGAAAATTCGATCAGTCAGCCACGCATTGCATTATTGAGTATTCTAGTAAGTTTGTTATAGACCAATTGGCTATACTTGATGCTTTGTTTAAAGTAGATGGGAAGTCTGTAGATACAATAACACAGGTCTGGAATGCTCGTAAAAATGTTGTTCAAAAAAATGGAAAAATTGATAATCGTTTCTATTTTAATGGCTTGATGCAGGATGTCGTTTATCTAGATAGTACAGGTGAAGAACGCAAAGCGAAGTTTACTGTTCGTAATTATATGGCAGGGGGATATTCTGAACTGCATATTATAAAAGCAGAAGATGGAATATTTGATATTGAGATTAAAAATGTAACAACGCCATATAATGATGGGAAAGAAGATGATGTTGAGGAGATATTGAGTAATAATAATTGTTTGATTCCTCTCCAGCAAATCTTCTACGGTGCCCCTGGCACCGGCAAGAGCCACGCTATAAACGAGCTTACAGCGGGCAAGGATGTTATCCGAACAACGTTCCATCCTGATACCGACTATTCCACTTTTGTAGGCGCATATAAGCCTACCACTAAGTCTGTACCTGTAACGACTGTTATTGGTACTAATGCCGTCCCTGTAAAACTTAACGGCAAGGAAATGATGGAGGATAAAATCGTCTACGAGTACGTGAGTCAGGCCTTCCTACAGGCATACGTTGCGGCATGGAGGAAGTATTGTGACGTACAGGAGGGCGAAGAGCCTATGGACGAATTTCTGGTTATAGAAGAGATTAACCGAGGCAACTGCGCCCAGATTTTCGGAGATCTCTTCCAGTTGCTCGATCGTGGCGATGAAGGATTCTCTGAGTATCCTATCAAGGCTGATTCTGACATGAAGAAACTGCTCGAAAAAGAATTTAAAGGACTGGAAATCAAGAATAAGGAGGATATTAACGCTCTGTTTAAAGGCGATAAGGATATTGTTGCCCAAGTGTTGGCTGGTGACGTCCTGCTGCTTCCTAACAACCTCTATATTTGGGCAACTATGAATACCAGCGACCAGTCTCTCTTCCCGATAGATTCTGCCTTTAAGCGCCGTTGGGACTGGAATTATGTGCCAATAAGTAACGCTGGTAAGAACTGGATGATTGAAGTGAATGGTGCTCAGTATGATTGGTGGAAATTCCTTGAGGCTATTAATAACAAAGTTTACCATGCAACCTATTCTGAAGACAAGAAACTAGGCTATTTCTTCTGCAAGGCTAATGACGGTGTGATAAGTGCTGAAAAATTTGTCAGCAAGGTTATCTTCTATCTTTGGAATGATGTATTCAAAGACTCTGAATTTGAGGGAGATACCTTTAAAGATGAGGATGGAGAAAAACTCTCATTTGACAAGTTCTACTCTGTAGAAAACAATCAGGTCAAAGTGAATGGAACGAAAATCGTTAAATTCCTGAGTAACTTGAATTTGGAACCTGATTCTGAAGCTGATGAAGACAACAGTGAAGAGGGATTTGAAACCGAAGGCGATAAGAAACTTCCAAAAACTTCTAAAGTGTTTTCTGTTGAATTCCCTGACGGAACCGTAATAAACGAGAATAATAAGTTTGATACATATCATAAAACGCTTTCTAAAATCGGAATAGAAAAGGTAGAGCAAATTGCGGCTGAAATGAAATATCATCGCCGTCATACACCTCTGGTAACAAAGAGTAAGTTTGATGCGATACTGAATGATCCAACTTTTAGTTATATCCAAGAGGGCGATTGTTTCATTGTTAAGGGTATTAACAACATCACTATGTACCGCATGGTAATGTTGTTGGATAACCGCTTAGACTTGCAGCTGAAAGTATGTTATGAATAAGACTTTTGTCTGCAAATAATCGATTTAAAAAGTAGGAAAATGAGAATCCTGATAGAAGAATATCAATACAATGTATCTGATGTGCACGATGTATTATACGGCATCGATCCAATGGAGAACGTAGAGGGCAAGGTGTCCATCCATTATGTAGGGTATTATTATAATCCCCTATTAGGAGACTGCGTGTTTATTCTTCCTAAAGTATTGCTGCGTGATGTGGATGGCATGGAACTTGCTTTTGGCAAGTACCAGCCATACGATATTATCAACCCCGAAGGTCAGGAGAAACTGACAAAAGAGGAGCGTGATTTCCTCTATGGATTTGCTGTATGGATATATAGAGCCATCGTTGTATATAAGAACGACAAGAGCAACGACTCGACTATTGTTTATCAGAAGATGATTAATCAGGTGGGTGGTAGCAGCAAGCGAAAGAGCAATACATTCCCACTAGTGTCCCGTTAAAACGAGACGATTGTCAAATAAGTTATTAATACTCAAAAGTTTACGGACTTTTTATAGTGTATTCGATTTGATTTTGTACCTTTGCACGCATATTTAAAATACGTGTGCGATGAACAAAGGCAAAACTATATTCTCTCAGATTATGTCACTTATACCAGAACGTGATTTCAAAACTTGTGTAGACCGTTATAAGGGAAACTACAGAGCAAGAAACTTCTCTTGTAAAGACCAATTCCTAGTAATGAGCTATGCTCAATTAACAGGTCGTGATAGTCTTCGAGATATAGAAAACTGCCTTACGGCACTCTCCAGCAAACTTTACCATTGTGGTATTAGTTATGCTGTACCACGTAATACTCTAGCAAAAGCTAACGAGAAGCGAGATTGGCATATCTATAAAGATTTTGCAGACGTTCTTTTGAAAAAAGTACGTCCTCTTTATGCCAAAGACAAGTTCAGATTAGACCTTGACAACATGGTATATGCTTTTGATAGCAGTACTATAAGTCTGTGTCTCAAATTATGTCCTTGGGCAAAGTTTCGCAAAAACAAAGGTGGCATCAAAATGCACACATTAGTCGATTTGCGAGGAAATCTTCCAGTCTCAGTTTATTTGACATCAGCATCGGTTAATGATGTAAAAGCTCTTGATAATCTCTACATAGAACCTTCTGCTATCTATTTGATGGACAGAGGATATGTAGATTTTAACAGACTCTTCAAGTTGATAACTAAGAAGAATGCATTCTTTGTTACTAGGGCAAAAGATAACATGCTTTTTGAAGTTGTATCAGAAGCCGAAGTTGACAAGAGCACTGGTATCATTTCTGATGAACGTATCAAATTAACAGGACTACATACAGCCAAATGGTATCCTGAAGAACTTAGAATGGTAACCTATGAGGACTATGCAACCAATAAGGTGTATAGGTTTCTCACAAACAACATGGAATATGAAGCGCTTACCATATCTGAATTATACAGGGAAAGATGGAACGTGGAACTTTACTTTAAATGGATTAAGCAACACCTTCACATCAAATCTTTTTACGGAACTTCCGAGAATGCCATATATCTGCAAATCTGGATTGCCATATGCACATACTTGCTTTTAGCTTATGCAAAGAAAGTGATGCACATAGATCAATCGCTACACACTATTTCAAAGAACGTGGGTCTATTCCTTACGGACAAGACTCCTTTAAATGATTTGTTTAACAAAGCTGTTCCAACAGAAGAGACGGAGGATTGGCTATATCCTAGCCTTTTCAGGTCCGATGATTTCTAAACGGGACAGCAGTGAGAAAGAATATAATATTCTATTCTCAAACAATTTCATTTTTATATTGACGTTTTTAATACAATGCATCATAAATCAGTCCTCCCATAAGTGAACCAAACCCGCCTCCTAAATACTCAACAGCAATACCACCACATATAGATAAAGGAACAGAAGCAAAGCCACTGCCCGCATATCCTCCTATAAAATATCCCACCTCAAATGCTTCATGGCGACAGTATATTATTCCTCAAAATCGATGGACAGTTCACCGGAGCCCAAAAGATTGTAACTCATGCGATGATATGGAGTGACTCCAAATTCCCTGATGGCAGCACGATGCTTCTTGGTAGGATAACCCTTGTTGGCTTTCCAGTCGTACTGCGGATATTCTTCTGCCAGTGCATCCATGTAATCATCACGATAGGTCTTGGCAAGGATGCTGGCAGCTGCAATAGACAGATACTTGCCGTCACCCTTTACGATGGTTGTATAAGGCAAATCCTTGTAGGGTTTGAAGCGGTTACCATCCACGATAACTGCCTCCGGACGAACCTTGAGCTGGTCCAGGGCACGGTGCATAGCCAGAAAACTGGCGTTGAGGATATTGATTTTATCGATTTCTTCGGGAGTAACAATGCCCACAGCCCAAGCTACAGCATCTCGCTCTATCTGCTCGCGGAGCGCCTTGCGCTTCTTATCTGTGAGCTTCTTACTGTCGTTCAATTCGGCATTCTGATAACCGGGCGGAAGGATAACGGCTGCTGCATATACGCTGCCTGCCAGACATCCTCTGCCAGCCTCATCGCAGCCAGCCTCTACCATATCCTTATAATAATGACTTTCTAACATAATTATGATGAATTTTACGTTTATCTCTTCACTCTTCACCTCTATTTTATAACCACCTAATTATAAGGTGGTTACAAGGATAAGAGCATTTTAACTCTTCACCAACTCTTCACCCACTCTTCACCTACTCTTCACCCTCATAGCACCAGGCGGTGAAGAGAGGGTGAAGAGTGGGTGAAGAGTCAGAACGTCTCTTCAGCGCGTAAGTATCAGTATAACAATACGTTACGGCAAAAGGGTGAAGAGTGAAGAGTATTTGGGCATTCCAACCTCAACTTTCTGATAACTGCCAAACGCAAACAGCCAACTGTCCGCAGTAGCGCCAGTTGGCTGTTCTTTGCTTGCCAGTGGGTTGTCTTTCGCTCGCCAGTTGGCTAAATAAGGCTTTTACGTGCGCTGTATGCGGCTACAAAGTCTTTATCTTTAGAACATCATAGCCACGCGTTTTACGCCCGCTACAAGCGCATCTATTTCTTCCTTTGTATTATATAGGGCAAAGCTGGCACGAACGGTACCTAGAATACCATAGCGGTCCATCAAAGGCTGAGCGCAATGATGACCGGTACGTACAGCGATGCCCAGGCGGTCGAGCAAGGTGCCCATATCCATGTGATGAATATCACCAACCAAGAAGCTGACAACGGCATCTTTGCCCTCCTGTTCACCAAAAAGTCTGATTCCATCGATGGTTCGCATCTGCTCCATACAGTAGCGGGTGAGTTCCTGCTCGTGCTTGGCAATGTTATCCATGCCGAGCGCAGAAACATAATCGATGGCTTTTGCCAGACCGTGGGTAGCTACATAATCAGGAGTACCAGCCTCGAACTTGAAAGGTAACTTCTCGAAAGTAGTCTTCTCGAAACTTACGCTCTCAATCATTTCACCACCGCCCTGATAAGGAGGCAACTTGTCGAGCCATTCTTCCTTGCCGTAAAGCACACCGATACCGGTAGGACCATAAATCTTATGTCCGCTGAAAGCGAAGAAATCGCAATCCATATCCTGTACATCCACAGCAAAATGAGGAGTACTCTGAGCGCCATCCACCATGACAGGTACATCGTGCTCATGAGCTATCTTAATCATCTCTTTTACCGGATTCACCGTACCGAGCACGTTGCTCACCTGGGCAATGCTCACGATTTTGGTGCGTTCGGTAAATAAATTGGCGAATTCATCGAGGTTAATCTCACCTTTATCGTTGATAGGGATTACTCGGATGGCGATTCCCTTCTTGGCAGCCTGCAACTGCCAAGGCACGATATTGGAGTGATGCTCCATGGTAGAGATAATCACCTCGTCGCCCTCGCTCATAAAGGCATCGCAGAACGATGAAACCACGAGATTCAGACTCTCTGTAGTGCCACGGGTAAAGATGACTTCCTCAACCTTAGGTGCATTGATAAACTTTCGCACGGTTTCGCGGGCTGCCTCATGAAGGTCGGTAGCCTGCTGAGAGAGATAGTGAACACCACGATGCACATTGGCATTTACATTGAGATACTCGTCGCGCATGGCATCGAGCACGCACAATGGCTTCTGCGTGGTTGCCGCATTATCCAGATACACCAATGGCTTATCATAGACCTTTCTCGATAAAATCGGGAAATCTGCTCTTACTTGATTGATATCATACATATTTTTAAGAACTTAACTCCTTTAAAAGGATATTATCTACTTGCAAAGCTTGCAGCCCTCGCACTTATTGAGTTCACCACGGAATCGCTTCTCTACGAGATGATGCAGGCGATCGCGCAATGGCTCCAACTCCATCTTGTCGATGACTTCGTTGATAAATGCAAACTGAAGGAGCAACTTAGCCTCCTCGCGGCTCACACCACGCTGCTGCATATAGAACAATGCGGCATCGTTGAGCTGGCCAACAGTACTTCCATGCGCACACTTCACATCATCGGCATAAATCTCCAGCATCGGCTGGGTGAACATACGGGCAGTCTTCGTAGCACAGAGGTTCTGGTTGGTTTCCTGCGAAACAGTTTTCTGGGCACCATGACGAACCAATACTCTGCCGGCGAAAGCACCACGTGCCTCACCATCGAGCACATACTTATAAAGTTCGTTGCTGGTACAATGACCCACCTGATGATCGATAAGCGTATTGTTGTCAACCACCTGGTTCTTGTCGGCAATCACACAACCATTGCAGAAGCACTCAGCTCCCTCGCCCTTGAATACGAGGTCGAGGCGGTTGCGGGTAATACCGTTATGAAGCGTGATGACGTTATGGTTCACGCGGCTGTTAGCCTGCTGCTCGATATAAACGTTGCTGACACGGCGGTTCTTGTAATGAGTCTCCTCCAGACAATAGAGGTCGAGACTGGCATTCTCGCCTACGAATGCCTCGATAACCTGGGTTGCGAGGAAGTTCTTGTCATCGGCTGCATGGTCGCAGAAGAGGAACTTAGCCTCAGCACCCTGTTCCATCACGATGAGCACACGACGGTTTACCATCAAATCAACATCAGAACGGAGAATATTGATGACCTGAATGGTTCGCTCCACCTTCACGTTCTTTGGTACGTAGATAAGCAAGCCATCCTGTGCCAGGAATGTATTCAATGCGGTGATTCCATCTTCATCGGTTTTGGCAATCTTAGCGTAGTATTTCCCGATGAATTCAGGGTTTTCTGCAGCAATCTTGTTCAAAGAGTCCACAATTACGCCCTCCGGAAGCTCTACTTTAGGCAATGCTTTGTTATAAAAAGCATCGTTTACAACGAAGTAGAGTGAAGTGCTCAGATTAGGCACATCGCAGCGGAAAGCTTCGTATGGATCTACCGGAATTTCCAGACGGTTCAAGTTCAAGCCATAATCTGGCTCGAAGATGGCGCTCATATCTGTGTACTTGTATCTTTCTACCTTTCGGGAAGGGAAGCCCAAGCGACGGAAGTTCTCAAACGCAGCATCGCGCACCGCATTGAGCACCTCAGCACTATTCTTCTTGATTATTCTCGAAGAAGACTGATACAAGTCTAAATATTGTTTTTCTGAAAGCATAGCCATCCTCCTAATTATTTCTCATCTACTTCAGCCTTGATCCAGTCGTAGCCACGAGCCTCAATCTCCTTGGCAAGTTCAGGACCGGCAGTCTTCACGATTCTACCCTTATAGAGTACGTGAACCACACTTGGCTTAATCATATCGAGCAGACGCTCGTAGTGAGTGATGACGATGGCAGAAGTCTTGTCGGTATGCATCTTGTTCACACCGTCAGCCACGATACGCATCGCATCCACGTCGAGACCAGAGTCGGTTTCATCGAGAATAGAAAGCTTTGGCTCCAGCATAGCCATCTGGAAAATCTCGTTGCGCTTCTTCTCACCACCCGAGAAACCTTCGTTTACTGAACGGCGAGCCAACTTGCTGTCCAATTCCACCAACTCGCGCTTCTCACGCATCAGCTTCATGAATTCGCTTGTATTCAATGGTTCCAACCCCTGATACTCACGCTTGGCATTGATAGCCGCACGCATGAAGTTGGTCATGGATACACCAGGAATCTCCACCGGATACTGGAAAGAGAGGAACAATCCCTCACGGGCACGGTCCTCTGGCTTCATATCCAGAAGGTTCTTGCCGTTGAAGATAGCCTCACCCTCGGTTACGGTATAGAGAGGGTTACCCGTGAGCACAGCGCTCAAGGTTGACTTACCGGAACCGTTAGGTCCCATGATAGCATGTATCTCACCGTCGTTGATAGTCAGGTTGATACCTTTCAATATTTCTTTGCCTGCAATAGTAGCATGCAGATTCTTTACCTCTAACATATTATTACTTAAAAAATGCGTTCAAAATATTGGAACATAACTCTTCAAAGAAAGATGGTGACTTCTCCCAGCCCCATTGCACAAACAACGAAGGAGGGTCTAGTACCCAAAATGAGCACTCACCTGGTCGTATGACCTTACCCTTCATCTGCGGAATATAACTCGATGTCTGCATAATGGACTTGGTCAATGTAGGGTCAGACTCATCAACATGACAATATCGACCACAACGAAGATACACATTTTGCTCTTGCTTGCATTTCGCAACAAAAGATGCAACAATGGAATCTTGCTGTGCCGTCAAGCCATTTTTTTGATGATTGAAAAGGTCTTGAGCCGTTAAGTTCAAGCTATCAACTAACAATAACATCAACAACATTCTTTTCATAACCACCTCTCTTTCTTATTATTCTTAGCCAACGGTGCCTTCGAGTGAAACACTCAGGAGTTTCTGTGCCTCTACGGCAAACTCCATAGGCAACTTGTTGAGCACATCCTTGGCATAACCGTTTACGATCAAGCCGACGGCCTCCTCGGTAGGAATGCCTCGCTGATTGCAATAGAAGAGCTGGTCTTCTGAAATCTTCGAGGTGGTTGCCTCATGCTCGAATACGGCTGTGTCGTTATGGGCATCCATATATGGGAAGGTATGCGCTCCACAATCGCTGCCCAGCAACAAAGAGTCGCAGGAACTGTAGTTGCGGGCATTATCGGCATTGGATGTAGCACGAACCAGACCACGATAGGAGTTCTGGCTATGACCTGCCGAGATACCCTTCGAGATGATGGTACTCTTGGTGTTCTTACCCATGTGAATCATCTTGGTACCCGTATCAGCCTCCTGATAGTTGTTGGTAACAGCCACACTGTAGAACTCAGCCACAGAGTTGTCGCCACGCAAGATGCAGGAAGGATACTTCCATGTAATAGCCGAACCGGTCTCTACCTGAGTCCAGCTCAACTTAGAGTTCACACCGCGCAAGTCGCCTCGCTTGGTTACCAGGTTCAGCACACCACCCTTACCATGCTCATCACCAGGATACCAGTTCTGAACGGTAGAGTATTTCACCTCTGCATTATCCTTGACGATAATCTCTACGATAGCCGCATGGAGCTGGTTCTCATCACGCATTGGCGCTGTACATCCCTCCAGGTAAGAAACGTAAGCATCATCATCAGCGATGATCAATGTACGCTCAAACTGACCGGTGTTACGGGCATTGATGCGGAAGTAACTGCTCAACTCCATCGGGCAGCGGACGCCCTTAGGAATATAAACGAATGAGCCATCACTGAATACGCAACTGTTCAAGGCTGCATAAAAGTTATCACGATAAGGAACTACGGTTCCCAGATACTCTCTTACCAAATCAGGATGCTCCTTCACAGCCTCACCGATACTACAGAAGATGACACCTTTCTCACGGAGTTTCTCCTTGAAAGTAGTCTTCACCGACACAGAGTCCATGATGGCATCTACGGCGGTACCGCTCAAAGCCAGACGCTCCTCCAGAGGAATACCGAGTTTGTCGAATGTTTTCTCCAACTCAGGATCAATCTCCTTGTTTTTTGGCTTCTTTGCCAAAGGGTCGGCATAGTATGAAATCTCCTGGTAGTCAATAGGTGGCACGTGAACGTGTCCCCACTTTGGCTCCTTGAGCGTCTTCCAGTAATTGTAGGCTTTCAGACGAAATTCGAGCATCCAGTCTGGCTCTCCCTTCTTCTGCGAGATCAGGCGCACAACATCCTCGTTGAGACCCTTTTCTATGATTTCAGTATGTACATCGGTGGTAAAACCATACTCGTATTTCTGGTCTATCACATCCTTGACAACCTGATTCTGTTCTTTCTCTATTTCTGCCATTGTTATTTAGAATAACCTTTCGTTATTTTAACCCTAAATAGGGATAAGCCGCTGAGGACTCATCCCTACCTTATTATATATATGATAGAGCGAAAAACAAATGAATTCTTCACTTTTCGTTCTTCACTCTTCACTTTATTAAAGCTTCTGCTCTACCTCGATCTCAGTGAAGGTCTCGATAACGTCGCCCTCCTGGATATCGTTGTAGTTGACGAGGCTCAAACCGCATTCCATACCGGTAACCACCTCCTTAACATCGTCCTTGTAACGCTTCAAGGCACCGATTTCAGCAGTACGTATCACGATACCGTCACGGATGACGCGAGCCTTATCCTTAGCGTGTACCTTACCCTCGGTAACGAGACCACCGGCAATAGTACCCACCTTAGAAATCTTGAAGGTCTGCTTAACCTCAACCTGACCGGTAACGATTTCCTTCTTCACCTTGTCGAGCATACCAACCATCGCACTCTTGATATCGTCGATAGCATCGTAGATGATAGAGTATGTGTTGATTTCAACACCCTCACGGTCGGCAGCCTTACGAGCATCGGCAGATGGACGAACCTGGAAACCAACGATGACTGCATCTGAAGCAGATGCCAGCATCACGTCGTTCTCTGAAATCTGACCCACAGCCTTGTTCACCACGTTCACCTGAACCTTCTCGGTAGAAAGCTTGATGAATGAGTCGCTCAAAGCCTCAACAGAACCATCGGTATCACCCTTCACGATGACGTTCAACTCATGGAACTCACCACGTGCGATACGGTGAGAGATATCACCCAGGGTCAAGCGCTTCTGAGTACGCAAGCCCTGCTCACGCTGCAGCTGCTCACGCTTGTTGGCGATTTCGCGAGCCTCCTGCTCTGTCTCGATTACGTGGAACTGGTCACCTGCAGTAGGCGCACCATTCAAACCGAGGATGATAGCTGGCTCAGCAGGAGCTGCTGACTTGATGTTGGCATTACGCTCATTGAACATCGCTTTGACACGACCCCAAGAAGTACCGGCGAGTACGATGTCGCCTACCTTCAAGGTACCGTTGGCAACCAATACGGTAGAAACATATCCACGACCCTTGTCGAGAGAAGACTCGATGATGGTACCTGTAGCACGACGGTTAGGGTTAGCCTTCAAGTCGAGCATATCAGCCTCGAGGAGCACCTTGTCGAGCAGATCGTGAACACCGATACCCTTCTTGGCACTGATTTCCTGGCACTGATACTTACCACCCCACTCCTCAACGAGTAGGTTCATGTTAGCCAAGTCCTCACGGATACGGTCTGGGTTAGCACCTGGCTTATCAATCTTGTTGATTGCGAATACCATTGGTACACCGGCAGCCTGCGCATGAGCGATAGCCTCCTTGGTAGTTGGCATCACAGAGTCATCGGCTGCGATGATGATGATGGCGATATCGGTAGCCTGGGCACCACGGGCACGCATGGCGGTAAACGCCTCGTGACCTGGAGTATCAAGGAAGGTTACCTTGCGACCGCTTTTCAGGGTCACACTGTATGCACCGATATGCTGGGTAATACCACCTGCCTCACCGGCAATCACATTGGTATTGCGGATATAGTCGAGCAAAGAGGTCTTACCATGGTCTACGTGACCCATCACGGTTACGATTGGAGCACGTGGAACCAAGTCGTTCTCATCATCCACTTCCTCGCTCACGGCCTCCTGAACCTCGGCACTCACGTATTCGGTCTTGAAACCGAACTCCTCAGCTACCATGTTGATGGTCTCTGCATCCAGGCGCTGGTTGATAGATACCATGATACCTACACCCATCAAGGTAGAGATAACCTGAGTAACGCTGATATCCATCATCGTAGCCAACTCGCTAACGGTAACGAACTCAGTAAGTTTCAGGGTCTTGCTTTCCTTCTGCTCCTGACGAGCCTGATCCTGCAACTTCTCCTGAACAGCCTCACGCTTCTCCTTACGGTACTTAGCACCCTTCTTGTTCTGACTTTTGCTGGTCAAACGTGCAAGAGTCTCCTTAACCTGGCGTGCTACAGCCTCGTCATCAACCTCAATCTGGCGCTGGTTGCCGCGGTTGTTGTTATTGCCGCGATTATTATTGTTATTATTTCTGTTGCGGTTTTTGTTCTTCTTGTTATTACCGCCGTTGTTGCCATTACCTCCGCCATTATTCTTAGCTTCGGCATTGATGTCAACACGTTCTTTGTTGATACGAACACGCTTTTTGCGCTCATTGTGCTGTTGAGCCATTTTCTCCTCACGTTCCTTGCGGCGCTCCTCCTTGGTTTTCTTCTTAGGACGAGTGCTCTGGTTGAGAGAAGACAAATCTATCTTGCCCAACACCTTAGGCTCATTAGCAGTAAACTTCTTCTCACTCTTGAGAGTAAACACGCTGTTGTCTGCTGCGCCAGCAGAATGCTGTGCAGTTTCATTCTTAGCATGATGATGCTCTTTCTTTCCCTGAGGAGCATTCTGCTTATTCATCTGAGCGTTTGACTGCTGTGATTTCTGATGATTTTCCTGTTTCATTTGCTGTTTATGCTGAGAAGCCTGTTGTGGCTTCTGTTCCTTCTTTTGCTCAGCCTTAGGAGCGTCTTTCTTCTGCTCAGGACTGACGGCAGCAGTCTCAGGCTTTTCCGCAACAGACTCTGCAGCAGGCTTCTTACCGATATTGTCCAAGTCAATCTTTCCCAGCGGCTTATACTGCTGCTGTCCATTAGACTCCAACAAGCTTTCAGCGCGATTGTCCTTCTGCTCTGGCGCACGCTTCTTATCTTTTGCTTTTTTGGTAAAGAGTTTCTCAGCCTGATCACGAACCTCTCTGTCCTGACTGAAGGCATCATTCAATGCCTTGTATTGCTGGTCGGTGAGTTTGAAGCTCGGTTCTGCCTTGACATCTCCCAGGTCTTTTCTTTTCTCTAGGAATTCAACTGCCGTCTGAAGTCCTATATTTAATTCACGTAGTGCTTTATTTAATCTGATGCTCATAAATTATTTATTCTCCTATTTTTAAAGTTAGATTCCCTGCAAGCACTCGCTGGCAAGGGAATTATTGTTCGAATTCGGCGCGCAACACGCTGAGTACATGATCAACGGTCTCCTCTTCGAGGTCGGCCTTCTCAATCAGCAAGTTGCGAGGTGCATTGAGTACCTGCTTGGCAGTATCAAGACCGATGCCCTTGATAGCATCGATAACCCACTGGTCAATCTCATCAGAGAACTCATCCAAGTAGATATCCTCATCGGCCTCATTCTCGTCTACCTCACGGAATACGTCGATGGTATATTCTGTAAGCATAGAAGCCAGTTTGATGTTCATACCGCCACGGCCGATAGCCAAACTAACTTCCTCAGGCTGCAAGTAAACCTCTGCTTTCTTGTTCTCATCATCAACATTGATTGAAGAAACCTTGGCTGGAGCCAACGCACGCTGAATGAAGAGTTTGGTATTGCTTGAGTAGTTGATGACATCGAGATTCTCGTTGCAAAGTTCGCGAACGATACCGTGAACGCGGCTACCCTTAACACCTACACATGCACCAACCGGGTCGATACGCTCATCGAATGTTTCAACAGCAATCTTAGCACGCTCTCCCGGAAGACGGGCGATACGGCGGATTGCAATCAGACCGTCTGCAATCTCAGGAACCTCAGCCTCCAACAGGCGCTGCAGGAAGATTGGAGCAGTACGGCTCAAGATAATCTTTGGATTATTGTTCTCGTTGTCTACACGAAGGATGACCGCACGAACAGTCTCACCCTTGCGGTAAGTATCACCAGGAATCTGCTCAGTCTTAGGCAACATGAGCTCGTTGTTCTCATCATCTACAATCAGAACCTCGCGCTTCCAAACCTGATAAACCTCACCAGAGATAACCTGACCTACGCGATCCTTGTATTTGTTGTAGAGTGAATCATGCTCCAACTCAAGAATCTTGGAAGCCAAAGTCTGACGAAGAGTCAAGATGGCACGACGACCAAACTTATTGAAGTCAACCGTCTCACTTACATCCTCACCAACCTCGTAATCCGGCTCAATCTTACGAGCCTCAGAAAGTGTAATTTCCTTATTTTCATCTTCAACTTCGCCATCAGCAACAACTATACGGTTGCGATAAATTTCGAAGTCACCCTTGTCAGGGTTCACGATGACATCAAAGTTTTCGTCACTACCAAAAATCTTGGCAAGTACATTACGGAAGCTCTCCTCCAATACACTTACCAATGTAGTACGGTCGATATTCTTTGTTTCTTTAAACTCGCGGAATGTATCAATCATACTCGCTGTCAATTCTTGCTCTTTTTTAGCCATAACTTAATTGAAACTAATTATGTATTTTGTATATTTTACTTTATCCATCTGGTAAACGTGATCAACCTCCTGCTTAACCGGACGTTTTTTACCTTCAACCTTTACCTTTTCTTCAACGCCAACTGTGAAGTCATTTCCTTCAACAGCTTTCAAGATACCCTTCACCTTCTTGCCGTCGGCATCAAGCACCTCTACCTCCTTGCCAATGAAATTGATATACTGCTGCGGAACTTTGAACGGTTGACCCAAGCCTGCAGAGCCAACTTCGAGCTCATAGTCTTCCTCGTCACGGTTCAAATGATCCTCAATATACTTACTCAAGGCAACACAATCCTCAATCCATACTCCATCGGCATGGTCAATCTCAACAACGATTCTATCGTCGGGACTGATTTCAATGCTTACCAAGAAATATTCCTTATCTTGGAGCCATTCTTCAACTAATTTTTTTACGACGTTTTTATCAATCATATATACCTTATTAAAATAAAATGAGGAACTCTTGTGAGCCCCTCATTCCACTGAACGTTGCAAAATTACAAATATTTTTGTGATTAGCCAAAAAAAATGCAACTTTTTATTCGCAACGTGCACATTTTTAATCGATTGTGCACGTTTTTGTACTTATTTCTTCACAGGATGCAGTATTTTTTCGTATTCTGATGGAGAATTCAGCAATTTTACTGCTTCCTTAATCTGCTTGTCATAGCGCATGGAATTCTGGATGGCACCGCGCTGGAAATAATAGGCTGAAACGATGTCATTTTCCAACAGATGCTTGATGTAATCCTTGTTATAATCCAGATCCTTTGCCACATTATGGCTCAGTTTTTTCTTCAAAGCCTCAAACTCAGCCTTGGCATCATCGTAGTAGCCTTCAAACTTAGCGAGTTTTTCCAAGTCCTTGAGATACTTTTCTGTTTCACGGTCGTACTGGAAGTTAGCCTTCAACACGCGTGTCTTGAATTCATCATAGTCGGCATCGGTCAGCGAGAATTCCTTCGCAGGAGCAATAGCAGGATGCTTGGCGATATAATCAACCTCATAATTAAGCATCACCTCATTACTGTCGCGGGCACCAGCCAGATAGAAGGCGATGTTTGGCAAAGAATCAGGCTTTACTTCTACATCCGGCTTCACGCCACCTCCATCTCTCACTTCTCTGCCACCTGCGGTATAGAACACCTTGGTAAGAGAGTCGGGAACATGCTCCATATAACCACCCTTATCGTGCTTATAGTTGAGTGCCTGAACGCATCGGCCGCTAGGAATGAAATATTTAGCAGTAGTGAGTTTCACCTGTCCGTTATAAGGCAAATCCATGGTAGCCTGCACCAATCCCTTTCCATACGTGCGCGTACCTAATATTACAGCACGGTCATAATCCTGCAGACTACCGCTCATGATTTCACTGGCACTGGCAGAATTCTCGTTCACCAATACCACCATCGGCATAACGGAATCTATCGGTTCAACCGTGGTCTTATAAACATGATTAGAACGCTGCAACTTTCCCTTCATCTCCAAGACAGTCTTACCTTTAGGCAAGAACATATTGATGATGCTGACCGCTTCGGTAACAGAACCACCACCATTATTACGCAGATCGAAGACAAGGCTCTTGGCTCCCTGCTTTCTCAAATCGATGAAAGCACGGCGCACTTCCTTGGCACACTGCTCGGTAAAGGAATTGAAGTTGATGTAACCGATGCTACCCTCCAACATGCCATAATAAGGCAAGAACGGCAACTGGATGGTACGGCGTGTTACCTTCACCTTCATCGTCTTGCCTGTACTTGGACGCTTAACTTTCAGCATGAAAGAAGAACCCGGGTCACCACGAAGATGATCGCTGACATAGCTCACCTCCTTATTGGTCATATCCTCATCATCAATACTCAGGATGATGTCACCCTTCTTCAGTCCCACTTCTGCAGCAGGCATATTCTCGTAAGGCTCGCTGATACAGACGCGCTGCAACTGGAAATTGTAGCGTATCACCGCACCTACACCCGCATACTTGCCGGTGAGCAGGTTCTTGAGTTCCTTCATCTTCTGCTCAGGATAATAGGTAGTATAAGGGTCGAGACTACGCAACATGGCATTGATACCATTACCGACCACAACTTCTGCATCGAGCGTGTCTACATACATCAAATCGAGATTCTTGTAGATGGCATTGAATATTTCCATATTCTTTGCAGCTTTGAAGTCATGGTCTTTGTCTACCTGGGCAAAAGTTGGAGCTGCCAGGAGCACCATAAGCAAGGAGAACAGTATTTTTTTCATTGTTACCTTATTTAATTGTATATGATTCAACTTATTGATTATTTTCTCCCCTCTTTCCGGCATTCGCCATCAAGAGAAGATTTCGACCACAAAAGTACTCATTTCTTTGCTAAAAACACCATAAAAGAAGCAAAAAGTGGCACAAAGATAAGAAAAAATACACTTTTTTAGAGAAAAAGCGAAAAAAGTCAGCGAAAAATTTGGCAGAATGGAGAAAAGTTAGTACTTTTGCACACGCAAATAAGGAACGTCACGTTCTTTGCTGAAAAAACGCTTCAATAGCTCAGTTGGTTAGAGCACCTGACTGTTAATCAGGGGGTCGTTGGT
>JAJXBQ010000290.1:0-3355 GCA_021640525.1 Segatella copri | reverse complement strand
ACAATTACACCTATCCGCGATTAAAATTTCTCGATTTTTACACCTATCCGCGATTATCAGATGGTACAAACATACACCTATCCGCGATTATCAGATAATGCAAATATACACATATCCGCGATTATCTCCAAGAAAAAGCCACTTTTTTAATATCTTTTAATTTTAAGAATAAGATGATAACGATACGCAAGATCATAATATTGGTAATAGTATAAACATCATGCTTTAAGTCCATTGTTGCTTTGTGTTATAATCCATTGCAAGCATGTGAATTAGCTACAGAAGCCGTATCTATCGGCATGAAGAAGCAGATCTATCCAATAGTCGGCAGCCGCCAGCAAGGTTGCTGGCATATGGCAGCAACATTGTCGGCATATGGCAGCAAGATTGCTGGCAGCAGCCGGCAACCATACGAAACTATATTTAAAAGGTAAACAATATAGGTTTCTAAGACTATTTAAATAACTTATCAAAAGCTATATTATTTATGCGTCATAATATCGAGCACCATATCATCGGTAGCTCGCATCGCATCGGCACCGATGCTCGTGAGGTTGTGGATGCACTTATCCACATCATCATCTACGATACCCTCGGCAGAGGTGACACACTTGCCTTCCATAGAAAGGAGGGCAGAAAGAAGAGCGGTGCTGACACCTGATGAAATCTTCAGGGCACAACTTGGTTTCGCTCCGTCACAAATCATACCGGTGAGATTGGCTACCATATTCTTGACAGAATTGCAGATGCGGGTATAATCGCCACCCATCAGATAGGTGATGCCGCAACTGCTGCCCGTACTGGCTACCACACAACCGCAAAGAGCTGAAAGCTTGCCTAAGCTCTGCTTGATATAGATGGCAGTCAGATGACTGAGCATCAGGGCACGGATCATTTCCTCCTCGGTATTCTCGTTCTCCAGCGCATAAACCACCACAGGATTCGTTGCACAGATGCCCTGGTTGCCGCTGCCGCTGTTGCTCATCACCGGAATCATGGCGCCACCCATACGGGCATCGCAGGCTGAAGCGGTGCGGGAGATGATATGCGAGAAAATATTATCGCCGAAGATACCATGACTCAACGGACGGTCCATCGTCTTGCCCAGGCAGTGGCCATAGTTGCCTTTGATACTCAACTCGGCAGCCTTCATATTATAGTCTCTGGTCTTGAGAATGAAAGAAATCTCATCGAGCGGAGCTGTTGTTGCAAACTCGTAAACCATCGGGAAATTGAGCTGGATGTCGTCATCAGCCTCATCACCCACAGTACCGCCACGCTTATCGAGCACTACCTCACCATTACGCTCAACATACACAAAATGGGTATGAGAACCGGAGATAATTGCCGTAGCCTGGTCTTCACCGGCATGACAGATGATTTCGATATAGAGTTTATCCACATCACCCTGCTTCAGTTTGATGCTGATATCCGCATCCTTGATATATTGTTTGCCCTGCTCCAGACTGTCGGGAGTAAGGTCTTTCAACACTTCCAGCTGATATTCAGGCTTTCCGATGAGCGCACCCAGCGATACGGCGATAGGCAAACCAATCATACCCGTGCCAGGAATGCCGACACCCATCGCATTCTTGAGCATATTAGGACTCAGAAGAACTTCAATACGTTCAGGGCGCTTGCCCAATGTAGTAGCAGCCTTGGCTGTACATAGTGCCACAGCCATCGGTTCGGTACAGCCGATGGCAGGAACCACCTCTTTATTAACGAGCGCAATGATGCGCTCACGCTTACTTTTCTCTAACATAATCTATATAGCTTTTATATAAATAACGTTCTTACCATTATTTCGGGTACAAAAATACAAAAAATAAACCGTATTCTTCTCTTTTCTCGAGAAAAATACGGTTAAAATCTATATTTCTTGATGAATTAGTCTTCCAACTGGAACAGAGGATCATCTGGAGTCAGCATGGTTGGCTTCTGGTCGAATTCCTTCAAGAGCTGCTCAGAAGCATACTTCTTGTTTACTACCAGGCGGAACATGTACTCGTTGAACCAATCGTTGGTCATGATGAAGCAACCGGCAAAACCATTGTCGGCACCCCAACTGTTCTCCACCTTCCACTTTACAGGCTTGCCATTGGCGTCGAGATCTACAGCTGTCAGCGTCATGGCATGAGTAGAACCGCTATCGAAAGTAGCAATGCGGTCAGCCTTGTTCATTGGGAATGAGGTATTGAAGAGGCTTCCATAGTCGAAGTTGTCGAGTGCCAGATAGCCGCGCTTTCTATCAAGCTGCTTGCCCACATCATAGCTTGAATACATCTTATGACCGTCCTTCAGAGAGGCGATGGCGAGCTGGGCAATCTCCTCCATAGGCAGGTTCAGATACTTCCAGTTATGACCATCATAAGTATGGCGGTCGTATTCTACCTCGTATGTCTTGTGGTAAGGACGGCGTGGATCGTTCATCACCATCAGGAAGGTACCGTTCAGGTCCTTGCCTACGGTTTCCTCATAGAAACTCTTAGGAGTATACTTCTTCGCCTCGCCAACCTGCTTGCCATCCTTGTCGCGGAAAGCATAGGTAAATTCCTTTACCGGTTCACCGAGAGTAAGACTCAGCATGTGATAAACCTGACCGAGCATCTCGTTCTTGCGAGCCTGGATAGCTGCCGACTTCTTACCCTGAGCCACCATCTTGCGGAGTTCCAGACCATACTCGCGGAGCTTGCTGCTTACGAGACGGCTCATCTTGGAAGTATTGTTGCTTGAGTAAGTCTCAGGCTGGGCACTCATCGGTACGAGACCATACTTGCTTGCCAAATCGGCAACACCACAGAAAGTACCGCCATCATTGAGCGGATTCTTGAAGAAGAACTGCACCTGAGGATCCTCGATGCTCTTCTTGCCAAGGTCGATAACACCCTGAAGCATCAGGTTAGCCTTCTCCAGCTGGTCATAGAAGAAGAGATAATCCTGAGAATACTCCACCACTCTACCCTGCTTGTCGTTGACAGCAAAGTTAGAACGGAGCACATTGAAACCGCTGAACATCCAGCAACGGCCCGAACTCTTCTGGTTGTGAATGCTCTGCGAAGGAGTCTCGATACTGAAATGAGTATCAACAGGGGCCTCGTTGGCATGATTCTTCACAAGGTCATCAATGTTGTTATTGGCAATCGCATTGAAGAGTGCCTTGTTGGCTACACCTGCCTGCTGGCTTTTCTCCATCTGCTGGAGAGCAGACTGACTGATGCCGCCACCCTTGGTCTGCGCCATCAGAGACATGGAAGCCATCATCATGGCTCCCAAAAGTAATACATTTTTTCTCATCACGATAAAGGTATTTATTTGCTTATTGTTATATAACTAATTCCGGATTTCATTCCTT
>JAJXBQ010000289.1:0-3378 GCA_021640525.1 Segatella copri | reverse complement strand
TCATAAAAATCACGTAATTAGTGTTCACTGAACATATTTGTTTTAACTCTATTTTCTCACATAATATCTCTTGTACCACTGTGCAAACACCCTAAGTCCCTCTCTAAGCGACGTATCTGGCTTATACCCGAAATCTTCTTCCAAAGGTGTAGTATCAGCGTAGGTTACAGGCACATCACCAGGCTGCATTGGCACCAACTCCTTATGCGCTTCGAAGTCATAATCCTTAGGCAGCACACCTGCAAGAATCAGCTCTTCCTGTAAAATCGTGACGAAATCTAAAAGATTTTCAGGATGGCTGTTACCTATGTTATATACTTTATATGGAGGGATAGGCAGACCATCCTCACCATTCTGTTTCTCCGGCGCATGCTGCATCACTCTTACGATGCCCTCTACAATATCATCTATATAAGTGAAATCACGCTTGCAGTTTCCATAATTGAAAATCTTGATGGTTTCACCATTCACCAGTTTATTGGTAAAACCAAAGTATGCCATATCTGGACGACCAGCAGGACCATAAACGGTGAAGAAACGCAAACCAGTGCTTGGGATATTATAAAGCTTAGAGTAAGCATGAGCCATCAGCTCGTTGCTCTTCTTGGTAGCTGCATACAGACTTACAGGATTATCTACCTTGTCATCAGTGGAATAAGGAACTTTTTTGTTGCTTCCATAAACAGATGATGAAGAAGCATAAACCAAATGCTCTACCTCGTGATGACGACAAGCCTCCAGGATGTTATAGAATCCTATCAGATTGCTCTGGATATAAGCATCAGGATTGGTGATGCTATAGCGTACGCCTGCCTGAGCTGCTAAGTTGACTACTAAAGAGATTTTATTTTCAGAGAAAATCATCTCTACAGCTTCCTTGTTGGCAATGGAGTCATGAACGAATGTCCAATCCTTACCTAAAGCTTCAATCTCCTTCAATCGCTCATACTTGATGTTCACATCATAATAATCGGTAATGCTATCGATACCGATTACCTTGATGTTCTTAGCATCATTAAAAAGGCGCTTTACAAGATTGCTGCCGATGAATCCTGCCGCACCTGTCACCAAGATGGTCTTACCATCTAGGCTAATATTATAATCTACCATAACTAGTCTCTTCTAAATATATCTCGTGTATATACCTTATCTTTTACATCATCCAAACAAGCATCATAGCGGTTGGCAATGATGGCTTGGCTCTGAGCCTTGAATGCTGCCATATCGTTCACCACCTTACTACCGAAGAAGGTGCTGCCATCTTCCAATGTTGGCTCAAAGACGATTACCTCTGCACCCTTTGCCTTGATTCGCTTCATAATACCCTGGATGGCAGACTGGCGGAAGTTATCACTGTTACTCTTCATCGTCAAGCGATAAACTCCTATCACACACTTATGCTCCTTTCCTGCATCATAGCTACTATTCTCATTATAATAACCTGCCTTTCTGAGCACGGCATCTGCAATATAGTCTTTTCTTGTACGGTTACTTTCAACGATTGCCTCTATCAGGTTCTCTGGAACATCGGCATAGTTTGCCAGAAGCTGCTTGGTATCCTTTGGCAAGCAATAACCACCATATCCGAAACTTGGATTGTTGTAATGGATGCCGATACGTGGGTCAAGACCTATGCCATCAATGATAGCCTTGGTATCCAAGCCCTTGACTTCGGCGTATGTATCCAATTCATTGAAATAGCTTACTCTTAATGCGAGATAGGTGTTGGCGAAGAGCTTGACGGCTTCCGCTTCCTTCATGCCCATAAACAAACAAGGGATGCCCTTGTTTTCTAATGTTGAATGTTGAGTGTTAAGTGTTGAATTGCCTACGGACTGTGATGCAATAGCACCTTCAACAAGAAGTTGAGAGAAGGTCTTGGCTGCATCCTTCATCTTTTCTACATCGGTCACCTTTCTGATTGCCTCGTTTTCTTCTGCGAACTCAGGGCGATCAATAATCTTTGGATAGCCTACGATGATACGGCTTGGATAGAGATTATCATAGAGTGCCTTACTCTCTCGGAGGAACTCCGGGGAGAAAAGGAGATTGAATTGCTTCACTCCCTTCTTAGCATACTTCTGATATAGGCTTCGAGTGTAACCTACAGGGATGGTACTCTTGATTACCATCACTGCATCGGGATTTACCTCCAATACCAAGTCAATAACTTCTTCTACATGAGTGGTATCGAAGAAGTTCTTCACTGGGTCGTAGTTCGTTGGTGCTGCAATGACTACGAAGTCGGCATCTTTGTAAGCTGACTTGCCATCCAAGGTAGCTGTAAGATGCAGAGGCTTCTCTGCCAGATACTTCTCGATATACTCATCCTGTATCGGTGATATATGATGATTCAGTTTTTCTACTTTCTCGGGAATTACATCTACTGCTGTTACCTCATGATGTTGGGATAAAAGCGTAGCAATACTGAGTCCTACGTAACCGGTTCCGGCTACGGCAATTTTTAATTGATTAAAATTACGCATTGTTTTAAGTTCTTGAATAATAAGCATCCTGAGCCTCTTTCGGGACTTACTTCCCGAATGAGAACTACAGGATGCGTTGTGGGTGATTATGTAGCGCCCACACTACTAAGCTACTTTTCGCTTTAAAATCTTTAATTATAAAGCACCCTGAATCTTGGGGAGGATAGTTTTTTCTCTTTAAGAAATCAGGATGCCATAGTGAGGAGGGAATGCCTTTTCCCCTCTCAAAGTATGTTTGGGTGGGTGTGAAGGGGGTGTATAAGAACTTTTGTATATACATCGTGCGCAAAAGATAAAGAGAAAGGGTATCAGATAGTTATGCCTTCTTTTTAACACTCTTTTCACGCTAAAGTTCATATACCCCCTTCACACTTCACGCTTTGTTTGCTAATCTAAAAATCGCTCATTTCGGCGACAATGGTTCCAACAACCCGTCAATCAGACGAAGCAGCTCGTCTCTGTGAGCCTCGCCCACCAACGACTCCATCCAACGTATCGCGCCCCAGTAGTCGTCGATGGAAACATCACGGTCCATCGCCTCCAGACTCTTGGTGTACGCATCAGACAGCCGGAACTCCTTGCGGATGGCTGACTTGGTGGAAGCCCAATGCTTCTCCTCCTCAGTAAGACCACCCTCAAAACGGTCTTCCTTCAGTTCTTCACGCATAGCCCAGAACACGTTGTGGACTAAAAGATTAAAACACTTGTGGACAGAAATCATGCCCGTCTGTAGTCGTAGGAATCCTTGATTCCCATGACTTCACTTTTGATTTTTTTGAAAAACATTTTAAATAAATTTATGTTATGTTCCAAAATCGGAACTTTTTGATTTCAATGCCAAATTTTATGCTTAGCTTTGCAGCGGAATCTATATGATTCAATTTTAAAACAA
>JAJXBQ010000051.1:0-17549 GCA_021640525.1 Segatella copri | reverse complement strand
GTAGCGTTATACTAAACTTTATATGTACTTTTGCATCGAATTATATAAAAATAAGAAACAAATTAAAGAGGAAATATAAAAAAGAAGAAAGGATATGAAGATGAAAAGAATCATATTGACACTCACTATGCTGGTAGCTCTTGTAGCTACTGCATCTGCTCAGGCAGAGATTAAGTTCGACAAACTGATACACAACTTCGGTTCGTTCGAAGAGTCAAACCCGGTACAGAAGGCAACCTTTACCTTCACCAATGTGGGCAACAAGCCTTTGATTATCAACCAGGCTATTGCCAGCTGCGGCTGTACCGTACCTTCTTACACCAAGAAGCCTATCGCTCCAGGCGAGAAGGGACAGATTAGTGTTACCTATAACGGCAAGGGCATGTTCCCTGGTCATTTCAAGAAGAGCATCACCATCCGTTCTAACGGCAATGTAGAAATGTCACGTCTCTATATAGAAGGTGTTATGACAGAAAAGAAATAATCTAGCTCAATACATATTTAAAAGTAAGCATGATTTTCTATTTCTCCGGAACAGGAAATACCAAGTGGGCAGCAGCCAGACTGGCAGCGGCTACACACGAAGACTTGATTCCTATCGCCCCTTATATGCGGGCGGATGATTCAAGCCATAATATAGCCGAGCCGTTTATTCTGAAAGAGAATGAACGGCTCGGATTCGTTTTCCCCGTACATGGCTGGAGGGTTCCACGCCTTGTAAGGGAGTTTATCAGGAAGATGAAGATTCTGAGAGAAGCCTCTGATGCTTCTACAGAAGGTAAGGCGACGTCCAGTAAGCATCCTTTCGCCTATTGCGTCTGTACTGCAGGCGACAGCATCGGACTCACCATCGAAAACCTCAACGATACGATTTCGCAGAATGCATCGCTTCAGGCATTGGGCATCACGGAGGTTTCTGCTTCCTACTCGCTCATCATGCCGGAATCTTATGTGGGACTTCCTTTCATGGATGTTGATCCGAAGGAGCGCGAAGTTCGTAAGAAATCGAAATCGGCACAGGAACTGGCGGTTATCTGCGAAGAGATATTCGACAGGAAAGAGGGCGTGAACCGTCTGGTAAAAGGTCCTATTCCCTGGTTCTTCACCAAGGTTGTGGGCGGATTCTTTGAGAAGGTGCTCATCACCGACAAGCGGTTTCATGTGGAGAAAGACAAGTGCGTGAAGTGTGGCATCTGTGCCAACGTCTGTCCTGTAGGCGATATCAAGGGCGGTCATGGAGAATATCCGGAATGGCTGCATCACAAGGATTGCCTCACCTGCTTTACCTGCTATCACCATTGTCCGCATCACGCCATCGAGTTTGGTCACCAGACTCAGAAGAAAGGACAATACTTTTATAAATAATCCCCCATCTACCCTAACTGTTTATGAAGAAGACAATCATCTCTCTGGCGCTCGCCTTCCTGGGCATCGCCAATCTCTATGCCGTAAAGGCTAAACCGGGCATCGCCAAGATTATGCTGGCTGATGGAACCATGGCATGTGCTATCCTGCATGGCGACGAAACCTTCCACTACTACATGCTGCTGGACGGTACGCCCCTGCGGGAAACCCAAGACGGAAAATACGAAAAGATAACTGCCGAAGAGCTGAACACCCGAAAGACCCGTGCTTTCTCTTCAGAGAATCTTACAAGAGCATCAGAAATAGGCACATGGAGTCCTAGCTATTTCCCTCATAAGGGAAGTCCGAAGGCATTGGTACTCCTGGTGCAGTTTCAGGATGTGAAGTTCAAGAGTAAGGATCCGGTTGCAACATTCAACCATTACCTTAACGGAAAGAAGGGAGAAGCTATGCCTGAGGCTGATAGAGAAGTGTTTATCACCAACGAGAATTACTGCCAGAACTACGGCAGCGTACAGCAGTATTTCGCTGACATGAGCGATAACCAGTTTATACCACAGTTTGATGTAGTGGGTCCTGTTACGGTAAGCAAGAATTCAGCTTATTATGGCAAGAACGGAAGTGGCGACGGCAGTGACACCAACTTTCCTCAGATGATAAAGGAAGCCTGCCAGCAGGTAGACGGCAAGGTTAACTTTGCCGATTACGACAGCGATGGCGACGGATATGTTGACCTGGTATATGTAATCTATGCCGGCTATTCTGAAAGCATCTCAGGTAATTCTGGCGATTGTCTCTGGCCGCAATCGGGTACCGTAGGAGGACTGGGAGCCTATGACGGTAAAAAGGTATGCCGGTTCGGCATTAACAACGAGCTGAACAATAAGCCTGAAGATACCCAAGACGGCAAATACTTCATCAATGGTATCGGTCTCTTCTGTCATGAGTTTTCGCATACCCTCGGTTTGCCAGACATCTATCCTACCAACGGCATCACAGAGCACAACCAGAGTCCTGAATATTGGGACGTTATGGATATGGGCAATTATCAGGCTGACGGCTACCAGCCTATCCCTTATTCACCATGGGAGAAGAGCATCGTAGGATGGAAACAGCCTACCCTCCTTTCGGATACCGATGCGAAGCAGATAAAGCTGGAACCATACGACATAGCATCGGATGCATACAAGATTATAGCCAACAGCCAGGGCGAATACCTGCTGCTGCAGAACATCAGAAACGAGGGATGGTACAAGGAGGCTCTGGGTTACGGATTGCTGGTATGGCGCATCGACTACGATGAATTGCCATCGGTTAATCTGTTTGATAATCCCAACAACACGACAGGTAAGCCAAGGGTCATGATTGTTCCTGCAGACGGAATGGTATACAACAGCTATAACAAGAAAGTTAGCGATGCTGATATTATAACGAGTCTTCAGAACGACCCGTTCCCAACCTATAAGGCGGGCTCTGCTACAGAGTATGAGGTGAACAGTCTGACCAGTATCACCCTGAACAACAGTGTTGATACGAGTCATCCGCTCTACAACATCACAAAGGATGAAGCAACCGGTCTGGTAACCTTCGATTATCTCAAGAACTTCTCTCCTACCGGAATCTCTTCGGTCATCATCGGTAATGACAGACCGACAGCCTATTTTGACCTTGAAGGCAGAAAGGTTTCCGTTCCACAAAAGGGCAAGATTTATATCACCAACAAGGGACAGAAGATAATATACTAATAAATAAACAAAAAGGGTGTGTCATGGACTTATGACACACCCTCATTCTTTAATATATTCTAGGACCGAAGATGGTGGTACCCACACGAACCATCGTGCTGCCGTGCTTAACGGCAATATGATAATCGTGACTCATACCCCAGCTACGCTCGCAGAAAGCATCATCATCGGCAAAATACTTTGCCTTTACCTCATCGAAGAACTTCGCAGCCTCATCAAACTCCTGAGCAATCTGCTGTTCATCGTCTGTATTAGATGCCATCATCATGATGCCACAAATCTGCACATGCTTCATCTCTCTCCATTCGCCAGCCTCCAGAAGTTGGCGGCAAGCATCAAGAGAAAGACCCGATTTGGTATCTTCCTCTGCCAGATGAAGTTCCAGAAGAACCTTCACCACACGATCGTGCTTGGCAGCCTGCTTCTCAATCTCCTTGAGAAGTTTCAGACTGTCTACCGATTCAATCATCGAGATATAAGGTGCGATATACTTCACCTTATTGGTCTGCAGATGCCCAATGAAATGCCACTCGATATCCTCAGGCAGCGAAGCCACCTTCTTAGCGAGTTCCTGTTCATGACTCTCGCCGAAGATACGCTGTCCTTCAGCATAAGCCTCCTCGATATACTCGTTGGGATGGAACTTGCTGATGGCAACGAGACGGACGCCGGCAGGCAAGCTGCCCAGCACCTCATGGAGATTTCCTTTTACATCATAGTCCATATCCTTGAATGTTAAATGTTGAGTGTTGAATGTTGAGTTATTTCTCCTCGTATTCAGGCACATCATTCTTCTCCTCTTTCTTCTCGTTAGGAGCATGGTGCTCGAATACATCCATCAGTTTGGTTTCGTTCAAACCAATTACATCATAATCTATCATGGTCTTGCCCATCACCTCATCAATATAACGGAGGGCACGGGCGAGAGACTTAGCCTGAACAAGATAAGTAACATTGCTGCGCTTCTCCTTCTCACTCTTCTCATCAATTGTGATGAACTGGAGTTTAGCCTTATACCACTTATCATCATCATCCACATCGCTGAAGAAGATTTCGCCGTAGCCAGCCTTGCCGATACCGCTCACCTTCAACTCGCCGCTTACATAAACCGACATCTCATCGATGATGGCGCTCTCAGCCTCGGTAAAGCTCAAAGCATCTACTACATATGCTTCAGAAACAACCTTTTCTGAACCATCCTCCATTGTCTTCTGATATTTCACTTTGGTCTCAAACCATGTACTTGTTCTACTTCTCATATTTTTCTTCTTACTTATTTTAATTAATTAGTATAATCTTATAACAATTCTTGAAATTAAGTGCAAAGTTATAAAAAAGAAAGCAAAGAGCGACATATTTAAAGAGTTTTTAATCAAAAAATAAAATTTAACCGAAAGTTATTCTCAATTCTCATCTAATTTTCTTATCTTTGCAGCCGATTAGCGTAAATTGAAAAGACCAGAAGGTCATAGAATTCAATTTTCGACACGGATAATTAATAGAAAGAAACAATATTTTAAGATGCCAGAAATATCTGTACGCGGTCTTGAAATGCCAGAGTCACCTATCAGAAAGTTGGCTCCTCTGGCTGCCGCAGCAAAAAAACGTGGAGTAAAGGTATATCACCTCAACATCGGTCAGCCTGACCTTCCAACTCCTCAATGTGGCCTAGATGCCCTGAAGCATATAGACCGCACGGTCTTGGAGTATTCTCCAAGTCAGGGCTATCTCAGCTATCGCGAGAAGCTTGTAGATTACTATAAGAAATTCAACATCAACGTAACTGCCGATGATATCATCATTACATCGGGAGGTTCTGAGGCTGTACTCTTCTCTTTCATGAGCTGCCTCAACCCTGGCGACGAGATTATCGTACCAGAACCTGCTTACGCTAACTATATGGCGTTTGCCATCTCGGCGGGTGCCAAGATCCGTACCATCGCCACAACGATAGAAGAAGGTTTCTCCCTGCCTAAGGTGGAGAAGTTTGAGGAGCTGATCAATGAGCGCACCCGTGCCATTCTGATCTGCAACCCTAACAACCCTACGGGCTATCTCTATACCCGCAGAGAGATGAATCAGATTCGTGACCTGGTGAAGAAGTACGACCTCTATCTCTTCTCTGATGAGGTTTACCGTGAGTATATCTATACCGGCAGTCCTTATATCAGTGCGATGCACCTGGAAGGCATCGAGCAGAACACGGTTCTCATCGATTCTGTTTCGAAGCGTTACAGTGAGTGCGGTATCCGTGTAGGTGCCCTCATCACCAAGAATGCAGAAATCCGCAAGGCGGTGATGAAGTTCTGCCAGGCCCGTCTCTCTCCTCCACTGATCGGTCAGATTGTAGCCGAAGCTTCTCTGGATGCTCCTGAAGAGTACTACCGCGACGTATACGATGAGTATGTAGAGCGCCGTAAGTGTCTGATAGACGGCTTGAACCGCATTCCGGGCGTATACTCTCCTATTCCTATGGGAGCCTTCTATACCGTAGCCAAACTGCCTATCGATGATTCTGAAAAGTTCTGCCGCTGGTGTCTGGAGGAATTCAACTACGAGGGCGAAACCATCATGATGGCTCCAGCCTCCGGTTTCTATACGACTCCTGGAGCCGGTCACAATCAGGTTCGTGTAGCTTACGTCTTGAAGAAACACGATCTGGAGCGTGCTCTGGTGGTTCTGGGTAAGGCACTTGAGGCTTATCCGGGAAGAGTGGAAGACGAAGGACTATAACAATGTTGAATGTTGAGTGTTGAATGTTGAGTTGCCTAACGGACACAAAGATTAAATTAACTATCAACATTCAACACTCAACATTCAACTATCAACATTCAACACTCAACATTCAACATTACAAAAGATGAATTTTCCTCTATTTATAGCAAAGAGATTATATAGCGATCAGGGCGATAAACGTAAAGTTTCTCGCCCTGCTATTCATATAGCCACTGCAGGTGTTGCTATCGGACTCGCCATTATGATTATGTCGGTATGCGTTGTGCTCGGATTCAAGCATACCATACGCGACAAGGTAATAGGATTCGGAAGCCATATACAGGTGGCCGACTTCATGACGCTGCAGCAGCAAAACCAGTATCCGGTGGTCATGAACGACTCGATGGTCAACGTACTGAAAAAGATACCTGGCGTAAAACATGTGCAGAAATTTGCCATGAAAGAGGGAATCCTGAAGACGGACAGCGATTTCCTGGGCGTCATGTTCAAAGGTGTAGGACCTGATTTCGATTCTACCTTTATCCATCAGAACATGATTGAAGGCAGCATCCCTAAGTTTGATGATAAAGCGAGTCATAACCAGATTCTCATCTCACAGCTGATGGCTGATAAGCTGAAGCTGAAGACGGGAGAACGCATCTTTGCCTACTTCTTTGATGGCAACGGAGTGCGTATGCGCCGCTTCACCATCAAGGGCATCTATCAGACCAACCTGAAGAAGTATGATGAGGTAATGGTATACACCGACCTCTATACTGCCGTGAAACTGAACGGATGGGAAGAAGACCAGGCGAGCGGTGCAGAACTGACAGTAAACGACTTCAACAAGCTCAACGAGACTGAAGATTATATTATTAATAAGGTGAACCGCACGGTAGACCACTATGGCGAAACCTACAGCAGTTCTACCATCAAGGACCTGAATCCAAACATCTTCCAATGGCTGAGCCTGATGGATCTGAATGTCTGGATTATTCTCGGTCTGATGCTGATAGTAGCCGGCGTCACCATGATTAGCGGTCTGCTCATCATCATTCTGGAACGCACCTCCATGATAGGTGTAATGAAGGCATTGGGTGCCCGCAACAAGACCATCCGCCATACCTTCCTGTGGTTTGCCGTCTTTATCATCGGCAAGGGTATGCTTCTGGGCAACATCATCGCCCTCGGCATTCTTACCCTCCAGTACTTTACAGGCATCATCAAACTCGATGCACAGACATATTATGTAAGTACCGTTCCGGTAGAATTCAACTGGCTTGCCATCATAGCCCTGAACATTGCTACGCTGCTGATAAGCATCTTCATGCTCGTAGCACCAAGCTACCTGATTTCTCATATCCATCCAGCCAAATCAATGAGATATGAGTAAAATACAGTCTATAACACCATAATATGTAGACTAAAAAGGAAAAAAACTAATTATTTTATATAGTTTTTGAAAATAGTGCACATTTTATTTTGCAGTGTGCACTATTTTCATTATCTTTGCACAAAATTTTGTAAATTGTGCAATGAATTCAATACCAAGTTTTAACTCGTATATTGAGAACAGCATTATCAAGAATTGGAATCTGGATGCGCTCACCGATTACAAGGGCACAACCCTCCAATATCACGATATTGCCAGAAAGATTGAGAAGCTACACATCCTGTTCGAAAACAGCGATGTAAAGAAGGGCGACAAGATTGCCGTCTGCGGAAGAAATAGTAGCCAGTGGGCAGTAGCCTTCCTGGCCATTATTACTTACGGAGCCATTGTCGTACCTATACAGAACGAATTTAAGCCTGAACAGATTCACAACATCGTGAACCACAGCGAAAGCAAACTTCTGTTCGTTGGTGACGTGGTAGCTACAGAGATAACACCAGAGGAGATGCCTTCGCTGGAAGGAATCATCTATCTTCCGGACAATTCGCTTGTCATCTCGCGCTCTGAGAAACTGACTTATGCGCGCGAGAACCTCAATGCAATGTTCGGCCACAGATATCCTAAGTATTTCAGACCAGAACACGTGAAGTATCACGTAGACGATCCTGAAGAACTGGCAATGATCAACTATACCAGTGGAACTACCGGTTTCTCAAAAGGTGTGATGCTCCCATACAGAGCACTCTGGGGTAATCTCGACTACCTCATCGATTCAGTGAAGCCTAATATAGGTAAGAACTGCAACATCCTTTCTACCCTTCCGATGGCTCACATGTATGGACTCATGACAGAATTTCTCTTCAATATAGTATTGGGTAACCATATCTTCTTCCTTACCCGTCTGCCGAGCCCAACGCTCATCTCAGAGGCGTTGTCAGAAATCAAGCCAGACATCCTCTATGCGGTGCCGCTTGTAGTAGACAAGATTGTAAGAAAGGAAGTTTTCCCACATATCCAAACCAACCGTGCACGACTGCTGATGAACATGCCTGTCATCAATAAGCGCATCAAGGAGAAGGTTCGCGAATTTGTATTGAGAAAGTTTGGCGAACGTCCTTGCGAGGTTGTTGTGGGTGGTGCTCCGCTCAACAAGGAGATAGAGAACTTCTTCATCAGCGTAGGTTTCCCTATCGCAATGGGATATGGTACCACTGAGACTGCTCCACTTATCACCTTTGCCCATCAGGACAACTATGTGGCAGGAAGCTGTGGTGTTGCCGTGAAGCACATGGAGGTAAAGGTTTTGAGCGATGACCCGGAGAACGTAGCCGGTGAACTGGTTTGCCGCGGCATCAATGTGATGAAGGGCTATTACAAGAACCAGGAGGCAACAGATGCCGTAATAGATAAAGACGGATGGTTCCATACAGGCGACCTGGCAACGATGGACGCCGACGGACATTTCTTCGTAAGAGGCAGAAGCAAGAACATGCTGCTGGGACCTAACGGACAGAACATCTATCCGGAAGAGATTGAGGACAAGCTCAACTCCATGGCTATGGTCAACGAGAGCATCGTAATCCAGAGCGATGACAAGCTGGTGGCTCTGGTTCATCCGGATATGGATGAAGTAAACAACCTCGGCTTTACAGACGAGGACCTGGAAAGCATCATGGAGCAGAACCGCAAGGAACTGAACTTGCAGATGCCTAGCTTTGCCAAGGTGTCACGCATCAAACTACATGATCAGGAATTTGAAAAGACAGCCAAGAAGTCTATCAAGCGTTACCTCTATCAGAACGCTATCTAGAGACAGCCAATATCTGCTGACAGTATATCAGCAGATATTAGCTATCATCAGCAAACAGACTTCAGTACGAGAAAAATATAAAAAAGCAAATCGTTAAATAACAAGAATATGGAGATTCCAAGCTTTAACGCACTAATCCAAAAGAGCATCGTAGACCATTGGGATATGGATGCGCTGACAGACTACAAGGGAGCAACCTTGCAGTACCATGATGTAGCACGCAAGATTGAGAAGCTACACATCATGTTTGAGAACTCTGGTGTAGTAAAGGGCGATAAGATTGCACTTTGCGGTCGTAATAGTGCTAACTGGGCTGTAGCATTCCTTGCTACCCTTACCTATGGTGCCATTGCCGTACCTATCCTGCATGAATTCATGCCAGACCAGATTCACAACATCGTTAACCACAGCGATGCCAAACTGCTCTTTGTGGGTGATGTTGTAGCTACACAGGTTGATGCAACCAAGATGCCTGGACTTGAAGGCATCATCTATATACCGGATTATTCACTTGTCGTTTCCCGTACCGACAAGTTGACTTATGCGCGCGAACACCTCAACGAGATGTTCGGTATCAAGTATCCTAAGTACTTCCGCAAGAACCATGTCAATTACTATATGGATCAGAATCCGGATGAGTTGGCTATGATCAACTATACCAGCGGCACAACCGGTTTCTCCAAGGGAGTAATGGTTCCATACCGTGCACTCTGGGGCAATGCAGATTTCGCAGAGGACGTACTGGGTAAGAAGATTAAGCCGGGAGATTCTGTCATCAGTATCCTGCCGATGGCACACATGTACGGCATGGCATTTGAGTTTATCTTCGAATTCATCAAGGGCTGCCACGTCTTCTATCTCACCCGCATCCCTAGTCCAGCCATCATCGCCGAGGCATTCGGACGCATCAAGCCAGCTGTCATCATTGCTGTGCCTCTGGTTATCGAGAAGATTATCCGCAAGAAGGTATTCCCTAAGATCCAGAACAACCGCATGCGTATGCTGCTCCACATGCCTGTAATCAGCAAGAAGGTGAAGGAGAAGATATGCGACCAGGTATCCAATGCCTTCGGTGGCAACTTCTACGAGGTGATTATCGGCGGTGCAGCCTTCAACCAGGAAGTCGAAAGTTTCCTGCATAGCGTAGGTTTCAAATATACCGTGGGATATGGCGCAACAGAATGTGCCCCTATCATCTGCTACGAGGATTACAAAAACTTCGTACCGGGCTCTTGCGGTAAGGCTGCCCTCCACATGATGGTCCGCATTGACAGTCCTGATCCAGAGAATGTACCGGGCGAAATCCTTGCCAAGGGTCCTAACGTAATGTTGGGTTACTATAAGAATGAGGAAGCTACCAAGCAGACCATCGACGAGAACGGATGGTATCATACAGGCGACCTCGGAACCATGGATGGTGACGGCAACGTCTTCATCAAGGGTCGTAGCAAGAATATGCTGCTCGGCGCAAACGGTCAGAATATCTACCCTGAGGAGATTGAGGATAAGCTCAACTCTTTGGCTCTGGTAGCGGAAAGCGTGGTTGTACAGAAGGGCGACAAGCTCATTGCTCTGGTTCACCCAGACTATGATGAAGCTCAGACCCTGAATCTCGGTACCAACGAACTGGCAGATGTCATGGAGCAGAACCGCCAGGAACTCAACACCATGATTCCTGCTTACAGCAAAGTATCAGAAATACGTATACATGAAGATGAGTTTGAAAAGACTCCTAAGAAGAGTATCAAGCGATTCCTCTATACGGCAGAATAAAGAAAGTTTCATTTGATAGAATCAAAAGATACAAAAAGAAATGGTGTGACTTCGGTTTTGAAGTCACACCATTTTTTATAAATTATAATAAAGTATTCGAGCGGATTCTGGACAGCGTTTCCGGAGTCATCTGCAGATAACTTGCGATATAGGTGAGCGGAGCACGCAGAACCACCTGTGGGTTCATTTCGCACAGGCGCTTATATTTATTAGGTGCCGACTCAAATCGCATCAGATCGGCATGAATCTGAGACTGAATCAAACTCTCTTCCAGTATTTTACGATAAAGCATCTGGATATTGACATTACGCATAGCAGCCGCCTCCAGTTTCTTCTTCGGTAGCATATACACCAGCGTAGGCTCCAAAGCTTCCACCTGCAGGTGGGTAGGCTCTTCCTTAAAGAGGCTCTCAATGCACATAAAGATGGAATGATCCACACCCAGATGCTCGGTCACCTCCTTGCCATTCTTAAAGTAAAATTGGCGTACCAATCCCTTCTCGATGTACGAGATACCCATGCACTGTTCACCTTCAGGCAAGATCAGCTCGCCCTTGCCATACTTGATAGGCTCAAGGATATCTTCCACCACATCGAGCTCATCATGAGTCATCGTACTATATTTACGCGCCAACTCGCGCGCAATATCACGCTTAGGGGTAATTACTTTAAAGTCTGCCATAATACTTAACCTCCTTTTCCTTTATACTTATATTAAATCATTAGTCGAGTTTGAGCACAGCCAGGAAGGCTTTCTGTGGAACTTCCACATTACCAATCTGCTTCATGCGCTTCTTACCCTTCTTCTGCTTCTCAAGCAACTTGCGCTTACGACTCACGTCACCACCATAACATTTGGCAGTAACATCCTTGCGCACCTGCTTAACAGTCTCACGTGCCACAATCTTGGCACCAATAGCTGCCTGAATAGCAATATCGAACTGCTGACGAGGTATGAGGTCCTTCAACTTCTCGCACATTCTGCGGCCGAAGCTCACAGAGTTATCGCGGTGAGTCAAAGTACTCAAAGCATCTACAGGCTCTCCATTCAACAGGATATCGAGCTTCACCAGGTCGGAATGACGGAATGAATCGATATGATAGTCGAACGAAGCATATCCCTTGGAGATACTCTTCAGCTTGTCATAGAAGTCGATGACGATTTCTCCCAACGGCAACATGAAGTGGAGCTCTACACGGTTTCCACTCACATATTCCTGGTTGATGAGTTCGCCTCGTTTATCCAGACAGAGTTTCATGATAGGTCCAATATAATTGGTTGCCGTAATGATGGTTGCCCGGATATATGGTTCCTCAATATGGTCTATCAGCGTTGGGTCTGGCAATCCGGAAGGATTGTGGACCTCTTTCACACCGCCCTGCTTGTCGTATACCATATAAGATACGTTAGGTACGGTAGTGATGACATCCATATTAAACTCACGGTCCAGTCTCTCCTGTACGATTTCCATGTGGAGCAAACCGAGGAATCCGCATCGGAAACCGAAGCCCAAAGCCACAGAACTCTCTGGCGAGAAAGTCAATGAAGCATCATTGAGCTGCAGTTTTTCGAGCGATGCACGCAGATTCTCGTAATCGCTAGGATCGATAGGATAAACACCGGCGAAGACCATAGGTTTCACTTCCTGGAAACCCGCAATCGCCTTGTCACAAGGACGGGCGATATGGGTAATGGTATCACCCACCTTTACCTCGGTAGCATTCTTGATACCCGAGATGATATAACCTACCTCACCGGTACCCAATTCCTGGCGTGGAATCATATCCATCTTCAATACACCGATTTCATCAGCATCATATTCCATGCCGGTATTGAAGAACTTCACCTTATCTCCCTTACGGATCACGCCATTCTCTATCTTGAAATAGGCGATGATGCCGCGGAAAGAGTTGAATACAGAGTCGAAAATCAAAGCCTGAAGCGGTGCCTTCTCGTCTCCTACCGGAGCAGGAACCCGATTAACAACAGCTTCCAGTATATCTTCTACACCCTCACCGGTCTTACCTGAAGCACGGAGAATATCCTCATGCTTACAACCGATCAGGTCTACAATTTCGTCTTCTACCTCATCAGGCATAGCTGACGGCATATCTATCTTATTGATTACCGGAATAATTTCCAGATCGTGCTCGATAGCCATATAGAGGTTTGAAATGGTCTGTGCCTGAACGCCTTGAGTAGCGTCAACAACCAGCAGTGCTCCCTCGCAAGCAGCGATGGAACGGGAAACTTCGTATGAGAAGTCAACGTGTCCCGGAGTATCGATAAGATTCAGGATATAGGTCTGTCCATCCTTTGCCTTATATTCCATTTGGATAGCATGGCTCTTGATTGTGATACCACGTTCTCTTTCCAAATCCATATCATCAAGCATCTGTCCTTCAGTAATCTTGATGGTCTGAGTCTTCTCCAGAAGTCGGTCTGCCAAGGTACTTTTACCATGGTCTATATGTGCAATAATGCAGAAATTTCTTATTTTATTTATATTCTCCATATAATTTTCTCTCTTTAGAGTGCAAAGATAGTATTTTTTTTCGTATCTTTGCACAAAATATTGAAAATAATAGAGATTTTTAGATAAAAAATAGAAAAATCATGAAGAAAAAGTTGATTTACATCGGTATTTTTGCTTCTTTGCTCGTTTCTTGTACAGAAAGTCTGGAGGACAAAGCGGCTCGTGAAGCCAAGGAATATACTGAAAAATACTGTCCTACTCCATACGTTAACGACGCCAGGACTGACAGTGCTGCATTTGATAAAACCAAGAAGATGTATACGTACTATATCTCTTTGAGAAACAAGGCAGATAACAAGAAGGCGATTGATGCCAACAAGGATAAACTCCATAAGATTCAGAAGGAAGCCCTGGACAACAACCCTGGTCTGAAGAAATATAAGGAAGAGCACTTCACCTTCCGTTTCGTATATCATTCGGCTAAGAACCCGAAGGAGGTGTTGCTGGATGATATCTTCAAGTATTAGAAAAGACACGGAGTACTAGTAGTAAAAAGGCACGGATTACTAATTAGTAATCCGTGCCTAAAACACTCTTAATATCCCATTTCCTGCAAAGCTGTCGCCAACTGGTCTGGACAGCTTGTAGGCTTATTGCCACAAGTGATACCTTTCAGTCGGGCGATGACCTCCTTTGCCTTCATGCCTTTAATCAAAGCACAAACGCCCTTGGTATTGCCATCGCAGCCTCCGATGAACTGGGCATCCTGCACATTTCCATCTTCATCTATACTGATGCAGATGTATTTTGAGCAGGTGCCATGAGTCTGATAAGTTACCTTCTGCAACTTATCCTGTTTGTCTTGCTGCAACATAATGCTTATTCTGCGTCTGCAGGAATTTCTGGCTTCATGTTGGTATATACAGTCTGAACATCGTCAAACTCTTCCAACTTCTCAACCATCTTGTCGATAGTTTCGCGCTCCTCAGGAGTTACATCCTTCAAATCGTTAGGGATGTAAGTGAACTCAGCACCAGTTACCTCGAAACCCTCAGCCTCCAGGTGCTTCTGAATTTCGCCGAAGCTTGTAGGAGCACCATAGATTGTGATTTCGTTGTTCTCCTCATCCTCATCAAACTCATCTTCTACGCCGTAGTCAATCAGGTCGAGAATCATCTCATCCATATCCAGACCTTCCTTCTTCTTGAATGTGAACACAGCCTTGTGGTCGAAGAGGAAAGACAGAGAACCTGTTGTACCCAAGTTTCCGCTGAACTTGTTGAAGATAGAACGAACGTCAGCAACAGTACGTGTAGTGTTGTCTGTCAGAGTATCAACGAAGACAGCCACTCCGTGAGGGCCATATCCCTCGTATGTTACTTCCTTGTAATCGCTGGTATCCTTGCCACAAGCGTTCTTGATGGCACGAGCGATGTTATCCTTAGGCATGTTCTCACGCTTACAGTTAGCGATGATAGCACGCAATGATGGGTTGTTCTCTGGTTCTGGACCGCCTGCCTTCACAGCAATAGCAATCTGCTTACCCAACTTAGTAAATGTCTTGGCCATGTGGCCCCATCTTTTCAGCTTTGTAGCTTTACGATATTCAAATGCTCTTCCCATTGGAATTTAATTTTAAATGTTTATCGTTTGTTTATAATATTATCTTAATTCTGCACTGAGCGCCTTCTGCATTATCTCAATTCTGCATTGAGCTTGCTTGTAAGGTTGGCTATGAGCTTCTTCATGATAGCATCTATCTGCTTGTCATTCAGAGTCTTCTCCTCATCCTGCAGGATGAAGTTAACGGCATAACTCTTCTTGCCCTCTGGCAAATGCTCACCCTCGTAAACATCAAAGAGAACAACGCTCTTCAGAAGTTTCTTCTCTGTCTGGTGGGCAATCTGCTCAATCTGAGCGAACTCTACATTCTTGTCTACGAGCAATGCAAGGTCGCGACTCACTGAAGGATACTTACTGATGTCGGTGTAAGTAAGGTTCACCTTCTTCACTGCCTTCATCAGGTTATCCCAGTGGATATCAGCATAGAATACATCCTGCTCAATATCGAATGCCTTCTTCAACTTCAGGCTCAGGATACCCAGTTCTACCAACACCTTACCGGCACGGGTCTCGTAACTTACGCCCTTAGAGAAGATGTTATTGTCGCTGTGCTTGATAACCACGTTGTTCTGTGGCATACCCACACGGCGGAGAATATTCTCTACCACAGCCTTCAGCTCGTAGATGTTGCTTTGCTCATCAGCATGAGCCCAACTGCCCTCTACGCGCTTACCGGTGATGAAGAGTGACATGTGAGCCTCCTGAGAGTAAGCCTTGATAGGACTCTCCTCGCTCCACTTCTCCTTATTATATAAATAGGTGTTACCCACCTCGAAGAACTTCAGGTTCTGGCTCTTATGGTTGATGTTGCGAACCACGCTCTCCAAACCACCGAACAGCATCGTCTGGCGCATCACACCGAGATCAGCACTCAATGGGTTCATCACCTTCACGGTTGTATCGTTAGGATACTTGTTGAGGTCGAAGTCGGTATAGTAGCTAGCCTTGCTCAGAGAGTTGTTGAGAATCTCCATGAAGCCCTCGCCTACCAGCTGCTCAGCCACGAGGTTCTGGCTGTGATAAGCCTTGTCCTCATCGCCCTGAACAGTCAGGGAGCTCTTCAACTGGGTTGGAATCTCCACATTATTATATCCGTAGATACGGAGAATATCCTCTACCACGTCGCAAGGACGCTGAACGTCTACACGATAAGCAGGAACCAGAAGGTCGATACCCTCAGCATCCTCCTTCACGATCTTCATCTCGAGAGATGTGGCGATGTTCTTGATGGTTTCAGCACCAATCTCCTTACCGATGAGGCGATGCGCATACTCATAGTTCAGACGAACTGGGAAATCCTGCATTGGCTCTGGATATACATCCTTGATCTGCATGGAAATCTTACCGCCAGCTAACTGCTTGCAGAGGATGGCAGCCTGCTTCAAAGCATAAATCTGTCCGTTTGGATCTACACCACGCTCAAAACGGTAGCTGGCATCTGTGCTCAAACCATGACGGCGAGCGCTCTTGCGAATCCATGTAGGATGGAAGTAAGCACTCTCCAAGACAACATCCTTGGTTGTCTCGTAAGTACCAGAGCCCTTACCGCCGAAGATACCGGCGATACACATAGGCTCCTCAGCATTGCAGATGCTCAGGTCGTGCTCACCCAAGGTATGCTCCTCGCCATCGAGAGTAACAAACTTGGTGCCCTCTGGCTGGGTACGAACTACAATCTTATGACCGGTAACCATGTCTGCATCGAAGCAGTGCAATGGCTGGCCGTATGCCATCATGATATAGTTGGTGATATCCACGATATTGTTGATAGGGCGCAAGCCGATGATGTTCAGCTTATCCTGCAACCACTTAGGACTTTCCTTCACCTCACAACCGGTGATGCTTACACAGGCATAACGCTTGCAAGCCTCAGTATTCTGAATTTCAACATCGATAGGAAGATCCTCGTTGTCTACCACAAACTCATCGCAAGATGGGCGATGCAAGCTTGTCTTGTAGCCATTCTGCTTCAACCAGGCATACAGGTCGCGGGCTACACCCCAGTGACCGAGCGCATCAGCACGGTTGGCTGTGATATCAATCTCGATGAGCCAGTCGCTCTCCAGGTGATAATACTCAGCAGCAGGCTGACCTACCGGAGCATCTTCTGGGAGTACGATGATGCCGTCGTGAGAGGTACCTACACCAATCTCATCCTCAGCACAGATCATACCCAAACTCTCTACACCGCGGAGTTTGCTCTTCTTGATGGTAAAACTCTGGTCGCCATCGTAAAGCACGCAGCCCAAATCAGCCACGATAACCTTCTGACCTGCAGCAACGTTAGGAGCACCACAGACAATCTGCTGAGGTTCACCCTTGCCCAAGTCAACGGTTGTAACATGGAGGTGATCACTGTTAGGATGCTCCTCGCATGTCAACACTTTACCAACATAGAGACCTTTCAGTCCGCCCTTGACAGACTGAACTTCTTCCAAAGCGTCAACTTCGAGTCCGCAAGAGGTCAACGCGTCCGCAGTCTCCTGTGGTGTCAAGTCGAAATCGACGTATTCTTTAAGCCATTTGTATGAAACGTTCATTATAATGATTTTTTATTTTATTTCTATTTTGAAAAACCCGAAGAAGCATCAATCGGGCTATGCATGTTCTAAAACTCTGCAAAAATACAAAAAAAAATGCATATAAAC
>JAJXBQ010000050.1:0-17573 GCA_021640525.1 Segatella copri | reverse complement strand
CTTCACCTCGTTGCCACAACCCAGCTTCCATATCTTCATCATCGGATTACCTACATTTGTCTTCTGGGGTTATCCTTCGGAGATATTCTGCTATCTTTCGGAGATAATTTCTTATCCTTCGGAGATATTCTGCTATCTTTCGGAGTTATGTTCTTATCCTTCGGAGATATTCTTCCGAATGATTCCATGATTTTTTCGCACTTTATTTCCCGAATCCACGCAAATCGCACAAATCGCATAGGTAGAAAACGGAAAAGACGTATCTTTGCACTCGAAATAAAGCGAATGGCAAAATGTAAAAATTTGTAAAATAGGGGGGGGGTAAAAATGGGTAGATTTATAAATTTATAGTTAACGAAGTTTAAATGAAGGCAGATTTTTCTTTTTTTGAAAGTCCTTTTGCTCATTTTTCGCTATATTTGTGGCAGAAAGAATAATTAGATTAATAACAAAAACAGAAATAGGAAACCGTAAAATAGACACTTTTCTATCAACAAAACAATACAGAAGCAAATGAAAACAGACAAAGAACTGCGCATATTGCTCCTTCTTGTTTCAGCACTTTTCATTACTTCAGCATCAGCACAAGACTGGCGCTTGAAAACGAACTTAGCATATTGGGCAACCACAACACCTAACATCGGAGTGGAAAAGAGGTTATCAGACCACTGGTCGCTAGATCTATCCACAGGTTGGAACCCATTTACTTTTCGCAAGAACAAGAAACTGAAGCACATTGCCGTACAAACAGAGATGCGATATTGGCTCGACAGCCCGTTCCTGGGGCACTTCTTTGGAGCCAATTTACTCTACTCACATTACAATGCGGGTGGTGTACACTTCCCTTTTGGGCTTTTCCCGAAACTCAAAAAGCATAGGTTCCAAGGCGACTTGGGAGCTCTGGGCGTAGTATATGGTTACGACTGGGCACTCGACAAGGAAAACCGTTGGAATCTGGAAGCGGCAATAGGTTTGGGATTGGGAGTCACACGCTATACCAAATTCAACTGTTATGGCAGATGCGCTACCGCCATTGAGAAGAAGACGAAAACCTTCGTTATGCCGACCAAGGTGGCAGTCTCGCTGGTTTACAACATCGGGCAGACAGAGAAAACAAATAAGAACAAATAAAATATAACTTGACTATGAAGAAGTTCAGATTTTTTAGCTTTGCAAGTGCGATGCTTCTTGCAAGTGCAGCAGGAATGGTTTCCTGCTCTTCAGATTCAATTGAGCCAACAGGTGGTTCAGGTGCGACAGGACAGGTTGTAAAGACCCAGTTCGCCATAAACATTCCTTATGGTGGTAACTCTTCGACAAACCAGGCGAAGAAGGTGACACGTATGACTGATGAGATGACTCAGCAAAGTGGCAAGCCTTTCCGTGGCATTTCAGACATCGTTCTGCTGACTTTCAGTGATGATCCTGAAACAGCCGGAACTATCAATGCGGATAAGCCAATCAGCATTGGTACAGATGGTAATGCATACAGTAAAGACCCATATCGCAGACTTTACCGTGACATTGAGATTCCTGTAGGAACTAACCATATGCTTTTCTATGGTAAAGCTAGTAAAAATACAGAATCAAAATTCGAAGCTGGTTATATTACAGAGAAAGCTGATAAAAAAATAGAGAAAACTCTTACAAACATATCCCATGAGTTAACTCCTATCAATAGCACTGCTGATTTCACAACTGATGAAGATGCTATAGCTATCATCAGTGCATTAAATGATATTGCTAAAGCACAAGTTCAAGAAGGTTCCGCTATCTATACTTGGGCAACTATCGGTAGCGAAACAACGCTCCCATCATGGCTTACAAAACATGAGCAAGAGTTTTTAAAAAATCGCTACAATGCTTTTATTACGCTCACTGCAGGTTCAAAGACATCTGTAAAAGCTTGCATTGAGAGCCTGAAGGCAGCTTTAGCAGGTGAGACTCCTGGAGCAGACGTTCCTGCCACCAAACTATTAACAGCAGAGATATACAAAAAATGCAAAGATGCTTTGGATAAGATAAATACTATCAGAGACTTCCCGAAAAATCTCAACCTGCCAGATGGCGTTGCTGCTTTAAGCTGGACTTCAGGAGCATTCGCTTACAACACTCCAGAAAACAACCTCTTCAGTACTGGCAACACTATTAATTATCAAAAGATATGCTATCCTGCCGAACTGTCGTATTTTGTAAACACAAAGACTATGGTTTCTGATAAAGACATGTCTAGTTTAAGTGAATTTCCAGACTATAATGATTGGACAAAGAATACTGGAGCTGATTGGTCTGCAAAAACTAATTTTTCAGAAAGTGAAGTTACAAATTCAACAAAAACTGTAGGTTTGAAAGATCCTGTACAGTACAGTGTGGCTGTATTGCAATCTACAATAAAATGTGCCCAGGGAACTCTCAAAGACAATGGTAAAGTAAAAGGTGGACTTGAGCAAGACCAAGATGTCACTGTTAATTCCACAGGTTTCCCAGTAACCGGCATTTTGATTGGTGGTCAGCCTGCATCAGTAAACTGGAAGTATGAGCCTGCAACTACAGGAGAATCATTCGCAAACACCATCTATGACAAAGTTATGAATGATGCTCCTATGTATGCCAAGAACGAAACTTCTGCATCAAACGCAAATTATACGCTCGTATTTGACAATAAGAATGCAACTAAGAAAGAAGTATATGTAACCATCGAGTTAGAGAACAACTCAGGCATGGACTTCTACGGAAATGATGGTATCATTCTTAAGAATGCAAAGTTCTATCTGGTTGGTAAGTTAGACCCTACTGCTTCAACAGCTACAACAAAACCAACTGGCGTTGACCGCGTATTCGTTCAGGACCATATTACAAAAGCCAACTTTAACATCAAAGATTTAAAGAGCGCATACAACTGTATTCCTGACCTCAGAACATCAGGTATCAACGTAGGTCTCGCAGTAGATCTATCTTGGAAGACAGGCATCACATTTGATGTAGATATTTAATCATTCTACCTTACTGAGCTTTCGCTAGTTACGAAAGCTCAGTAGGGTAGATTTAGCTGTTTATAATCCTAATAGAGGACGGAAAATGAGAAAGAAAGAATCATATAGAATATTTCTGATAGCTCTGATGACTTTGAGCATCGCTTTCGGTTTGTCTTCATGCATTGATGAAGACATGAGCAAGTGTGGCAAAGACTATAAAATCAAGTATAATCTGGTACTCAATACACAGATTCATACCCTCATCGACATAGACCTCAATACCACAGAGGAGCGACACATCGCCAACCGGCTGAAACAGGAACTAGGCACAGTCTTCACCGACCATGCCCTAGACAACGATTTGTCTTTCTTTATCGGAAATGATCTCTACCGTCACGAAGCAAACATCATGAATGCCAACTCGGTATCCTACACCATCTATCTGCCTCGCAACAACTACCAGAACCTGTCGCTCGCCAATACCGGAAACGCCAGAAACGTGAAGATTACAGGAGCAAATGACTGCAAGGCTCTCGCCCTGGAACAGGAACAGAAGGATACCATCGACAGTCACAACATCGGTCTGTTCACTTCCCGCCTCACCATTAACGAGACGGATTTCGACCACGATTTGCAGACCACCCTCTATATGGCGAACTGTGCCGCAGCGGTAGTCATCAACCAGCAAGAAGTGAAACCTGCCGAACTCTGGGGATTCGTAGAAGGAATGGCAACCCACTTTCTCGTAAACGACAGTATTTACTCAACATCCCGAAACACCATCGTGAGAGCCAAGCGAATCAACGAAGCTTCAACAGCTTCAGACCAGACTCACGATGCGCTCTATGCCGTAAGTTTCCCATCCAGCAAGGCAGAGTGGCGCTACCACATCATCGCCAAGGTAAACGGCAAATATACAGAAACCATTCTCACGCTGAACGAACCGCTGAAAGCCGGAAGGCTGAAACTGATTAAGGCAAAACTCAAAGCCGACGGTTCGCTGGTTGTTACCAATGCATCAGTAGGAGTAAGCGTGAAACTCGACTGGAAACCAGGAGGAAGTCACGATGTGGATATTTAAGTAAAAAAGAATTGATACATGAATCATATTACGAAATACATATTTGCGATACTATCGCTTATCATGCTGGCAGGATGCAGCGGAAGCGAAAAGAACGAGGTAAGACCGATGGACACGTTGGCACCTATCTCGCTCACCCTCTCTGTGCCAGATGATAAGACAAACACACGCGTTGGAGATCCTGGAGCAGACACCAACGACAAGGTGGACTGGGACCGGCTCACCATCATCGTTGCCTATAAGGAAAAGACCCAAGGCGACGAAATACACGATGCCGCACCCCAGAAAATGGTGTATTACGATACCTATACCAAGGACGAATTCGACAGAAAAGCCCTCGTCACCCATGCCACCTCAACCCTATCAGGGCCTGATGCCAACGGCTTTCGCACCTATACGATGTATCTGCCGTTAGGTACCTGTTGCGTTTATGGGGTTACCTATAGTAGCGGACAAGGGCTGGATCTGGAAAAGATGCTAGACGACATCACAAAAGACGGACAAGACCATAACTCAGACATTTATAATTTACAGATTAGCAACGACTATGCCAAACCAAGCGGCGGCACTACGGACGTAGCCAAGTTTATCAGCGTAGCCACAGGTTATGCGCTCAAGCTGGCCCCAGAGACGCAAATTCTCACCAATGACAGAGATATAAAAGTAGAACAGAACATCAATGCCAATATCAACACCAAACAATACTGGCGCATGGTACTGGGCAGACTGGCTGCCAAGATTGACATCCAATGGGATGCCAAGGGAGCCTACGAGAAAGACAAGGATGGAAATCTGAAATATACCAACGTGAAAGTAAGCCAGTTTACTTATCACGGAGAACCGGCAAATCAAGAATCAACCATTTCCGGCTCCGGGAATGGTAGACTCTTCCCTACCCTTTATACCCTTTACCACCAAGAAGTATCTTCCAGGACTTCGGTAAGCGGCCACACAACCTTTGTGAACACCTCGGAAATCAGCAAGCGTAACGGAAGAGTATATCATTATACCTTCCCAGACGGAGCCATTCCTCCTCGCCTCACCTTCAAGCTTGACACAGAGAAAGAAGGAACGACAGGGAAATACAACGTGACATTTGACATGAGCAATCTGAAAGATGGCTTTATCCCAGCTCGCTGGTACAAGATCAATGTAAAAATATCGGGCACTCAGCTCACAAAGGAAAATATCACGATCAACAAATTCGACATATAAAACTCTTTTCAGCATGAGAATACAACATACGACATACAGGAAAATCATAGCACTCCTCATTCTTCTGAGCTGTGTCAACCCCCTGTTCGCACAGGACAGCAAGACCTATCATGTAACGGCTGAGGCAACAGACGGCAGTGACGGCTCATCATGGGAGAACGCTATCACCCTGACAGAAGCGCTGAGCCGAGCCAAGGCAGGCGACGAAATCTGGGTGAAAGGCTACGAGGACATTACCGGTAACATCTACAAGGCGCCGAAGGGAGGCTTCGTTCTCCGTTCGGGCGTTGCCATGTATGGAGGTTTTGCAGGAACAGAAACCAACAAGAACTTTCTCCCTACGGGCAGACACAAATATCAGATGAAGTATCAGACGGCTCTGGTAGGCGACATCGACACCAACGACAAGGCGAGCCAGCAGCTGATTATCTATCCAGAGAACACCACCCGCACCGACAATGCCACCCATGTGCTGACCCTACAGATGGGCGTAACACAGGACAACCCAAACGACGGCAGCAAGCCAACCATCGTTTCCGGTTTCCTCATCGCAGCAGGTAATGCCAAGGGCGACAACTCTACTTCAGACGGAAGAGGTGGTGGTATCTACGTGGTGAACAACAGCAACGACAACAATGCCAGCAGCCGTCACTTCCGTATTTCGCAATGTAACTTTGCGAACAACTACGGCATGCGCGGCGGTGCCATCTATGTAGATAATTCCTGCACCAACCCGCAGTCTGCCATCAGCTACTGCAGCTTTTTTGATAATGTAGCAGGCAAACGAGGCACCAGCGAGAACGAAGGTGGCGGCATGTGGATAGACGGAACAGCCACCGTCTACAACTGCAACATCAACAACAATACAAACGGCGGTATCCGACTTTCGAGCACATCGAAAATCGTCAACTGCTCTGTAATAGCCAACACCGTATCAGCCGTAGACCTCACCACAGCCGGAGCATCAGGTAGCAATGGCGGCGGAGCGGTTTACAACACCGTGCTCTGGCATTCCACGGCACTCAGCAAGCAAGACACCCGTCCAGCCTTCTATTCCTGTGCTTTTCCGGAAGTAAAGGTAACCAATTCCGATACCAATACCGACGATAATGGAAACGTATGGATCAGCAACGAGAACCACGGCACAGAGCCAGCCCCTTGGTTCAAGCAGAGTGCCGTAACCCAGGGTTACGACTTCTCGTTCAGCAGTAATCTGAAGCAATTATACAGCACCGCCTTCACTTTTGAGGAAACCTCTGCCCTTCTGAACAGGGGAAAACTGGAATTCTACAAAAACTTTGCCGAAAAACTGGAAACTACCTCTACCGACATCATGGGTAGAACACGCTACCAGACCAACACCATCGACATTGGTGCCTACGAGTATGCCCGAATGAAGGCGGGACGCATCAGATACGTGAAGCCAGAGAAAGAGGGAAAGGGCGACGGATCAACATGGAATGATGCCACGGACGATATCCAGTGGGCCATCAACGATTTGGCAGAAAAGGCACCAGGCGAGAAAGGCGAAGTCTGGGTAGCAGCCGGAACCTATGTGGTAAAAGACCGAATTCTTGCCGATGATTCATCAGCCCCGGTATCCCTACTGATGAAGAATGGCATCAGCGTTTATGGTGCCTTTGAGGGAAATGAGAAAAGTCGTTCAGAACGCATAGAGAAAGCCAAGAATTTAAAGCCATGGGGATGGGAAAAGGAATCCATCATCAGAGGTGCGGAATTCACTGGAAGCGGCGACGCTAATTGGAATAACACTGACGAAGCCTGGAACATAAAAACCAGCGGTTCCTACCATGTGGTATGGTTTGCTCCCCTGCCTGGAGGAAATGCCTTTACCGACGAAGTATATCTTGAAGGCTTCACCATTGAGGGAGGTAAATATAACGAAACGAACGCTGCCCAATACGACCCAGACTGTGGTGCGGGCGTTTATATCAATGACCCGTCAGCCCGAATGCGCTACTGCACCGTGAGATTCTGCAACCCTGGCATGAAGAAAACCACAAACACCCAGCCACGTGGCGGCGGCATCTACTGCAAGAACGGACAGACGGAAGGTAACCTGGTATACAACTGCTCGGCTTATCAGGGCGGAGGTATCTATATAGACGAAGCCGGCTTCATCACCCGAAGCATGGTAACCAACTGCTCTGCCTATCAGGGAGCGGGTGTATATCTGAATGGTGACGCTAGCAACCCGGAGAAAGCCTATTATCAGATTCTTGCCACCTCGGTAATCAGTAACAATACCAGTACCCGAAATGGTGCTGTGTATCTGGATGGTCACGGACTGGTGATTAACAACACCATCGTCAACAACTATACCAACAACACCTCGGATCCTGCTGACAAGCTGTCATCCAATACGGGTGGTGTGTATATCAAGGAAAAGGGTCTGCTTGCCAACAATGTCATCTGGAACAACTCGCTGCTCCGGCACAAATCAGGCACCAACAACTCTGCGTCCATGGCACAGATTTATGCAGCCAACCCTTCAGAAAAGACCGTACAGTTCTACAACAACGCCATCTCGGATGTAAATGCAGCCAAATGGACCAGCACCTATCAGAGCGGAACCATCTCCATCAACACGTATTACTCTGGCAAGGGATTCGTGATGGGCAAGGAAGCACCTTACAACACGGTGGAAGCCTTCAACGAGAAACGTGGCGTTCTTACAGACATGAAGACGGTGAACTATTATTGGGAAACATTGAAAGGTACCCGACTGCGCAACGTGGGCATCAGCTATGCCCTCCTGCCATCTTCCTACCTGTATCAGCCAAAAATAGACCTGAGCGGAAAGGCTATCAGTTCGGTTCCGTCAGCAGGAGCCTATATGGCTGACAACCAAGATCTTGTATTTGAAAAGAATGATACTCAAAAACGCCTGCGCATCTACTTTGACCGTTCACGGGAACTGGTGGACGGCACGGGAGAGTCGTGGGAAAAGAGCTATACCTCATCATCTGTAGATGAAATTCTCGGTTATCTTGCCGACATCAAGGATAGGGACAAGATCAAGGTAGTTACCAAGGACAATACTACACCAGAGGATTTCACTATTGAGAAGAACAGCGGTTGGGGGTTTGAAATCTGCAGCCGTGAAGGTATCTTCGAACCGAAGATTGCCTACACGTTCGAGGAAACAGACGCCAGGTCATGCACCTTTAACATTCAACCTTGCGTACTTCCTGTTACCGTGTATGGCGGTTATCCGGAGTATTCGGAAAATCCGAATCCGAAAGATGAAGACCGCGACCCTATCAAATACCGCACCGAGCTGAACGGAAACCTCAGCGGTTCAGAACTCAACGAAGGTCTCTACCATCTGGTCCGCATCGAAGCGGGTGCCAACATCACCATCGACGGCTATGCCTTTACCCATGCATACGCTGCCGGTACTGCCTACATGCCTTATGGTGGCGGTGTACTGATAGGAAGCATGGACCAGAGCAGTGAACCAACCACCGTGAAGCTGAAGAATTGTATCTTTGAGAACAACACGGCGGCAGATGGCGGTGCTATCGCTACTATGCCGGATGCCGTGAATGTGAAATTGGAACTGGAAAACTGCGTCATCAATAACAATACGAGCAAGGATCCGCTTAATCCAAGTTCTTCGGGGCTGCCTTCCATCATCTATCTGAACAAAAACCAAGGCAGCAACAACTCTCTCACACTCAACCATGTAAGCATCATCAACAATGAGGGAGTAGCACCAGATTACGACCTTGTGAAGAGAACCTCGTATGCTGTAGGAAACAAACTGAACATCAACGGCACATGGGATGGTTCGGAATGCAAAAACAGCATGGATATCAACACTCTGGGAAAAAACGGAGCCCTGAACTTCAGCAACCCAACCAATGAAGTGGGTGCCAAGATGAGCGGCAACGTTTATTACGGAGGCTATTCATCCTTCCGCCCGTTGACCAGTTCTACACAGGCTGGCAGAATCATCAACAGTGCCCAAATAACCACCACAACAGCCAAGGACATCACCGGCGAAGACCGCAACCTTGGTGGTGCTCCTGACCTGGGTGCATACGAAGCTCTCCTGCCAAAAGCAGGAAAGATTATCTACGTGCGTTCGTACAACAAGAATTATGATAGCATCAGCGATGCCAATGATGACGACAAGGACGGTAACCCAGACTTCAATCTCCTGAATGAGTCTAATACCGAATATGATGGAAGCAGCTGGGACAAAGCCATCATCGGTAATGCTATGTGTGACAACACAATTGATAGAACGGGCAATAATTTCTATGTAAAGCAGAGTGACAAAACGCTGCTTAGCACCACTATTGACAATACGGATTATAGTCAAGCTAAAGGCAAGTATCGTTCTGAAATAGATTCTTACGGTAAATTCTGGGAGAGTTCAGGTAACCTGAACAAGCAGTATCTCTCTGGCTGGGGCACCTATAACAAGATTGCCAACAACAGAGAGGAGCGTTACATCAGCGGTCTGCAATATGCTGTAGAAAGAGCGGCAGAATTGAATAAGGATATCACAGACAAGAAAGACCGGGTAGTAGTTTGGGTAGGTGCAGGCATCTATACAGACTACAAAGGCTTTGTTGTCAGAGACAAGGTGGAGGTAATAGGCGGTTTTCCATACGAAGGCTATCCTGGAGAAGACGACCGCCATCCGCTGCTGTCACAATACGTACCGGCACGTAAGGAATACGAGACTTTGGACAAGACTAAGTATGAAACCATTCTCCAGATTAGAAAGGAATCGCCTGTATACTTCAAAAACGGAGATAAGGAAATGTGGTATCAGGAGAACAATTCTGGAGATGGCTCTAAATATGACTTTACAAAAACGTTGATGAACAGTGGAAATACAGAACGCCACTATGTACTGTATCAGCCAGACGTCTGTCTTCCTACCTGGTCACCATCGGGTGATGGAAACTCCTTACGTACAGATGGTAATGCCGTACGCTATAAAGGAAACTTGATAGACAACATCAACTACAAGGATTACGAGTATGCCAAATGGGATGGCTTCTCTGTACGTCACGGCTACATCATCAACTATCCTGGTGCCAACCGTGACGGAGGAGCCGGTGTGCGCGTATTCCGAGGAGTAGAACTGGAAAACCTCATCATCGTCAACAACTTCAACCATGGCGGTCGTGTGCGTGGTGGCGGTTTGTATATGGACGGAGAGAACAGTAAGATTTCGAACAGTTATCTGCTGAGAAACCTGAGTTATGCCAATAGCAGTGAAAGTTATGGAGGCGGAGCCTATATGATTCAAGGCACCGGCTACAACCTTGTGGTGGCAAACAACCGCTGTTATAACGGAAGCTGTCGTGGCGGAGGTATCTTCCTGGAGAGTGCCAAGTTCTACAACAATACCATCGCCTACAATATGGCGACAAACGGAACCGGCATCTATCACTGGCAGGACAGCAATACTGGAGTTAACTCACAGCTCTCACTCTACAACTGTATCATCTATGATAATTACAACAACGGCAAAAGCATCACAGATCAGGTAAACTCTGCTGCATCGGGCAAGATGAATCCATCCCACAACTGCTACATGAACAGTAATGACCTGAGCAGCAAATTCCAGGAAAGCGATGGTAACTTCACAGGAGATAAGGCTCAGGCTTTCCCATTTGAGGACCAGTCCTACGAAAGTGGAAACAATTTCCGCTTCCGCAATGCCCGCCTGAAGAACAACTTCCGTCTGTACGAGGCGGGTGGTTTGACGGGCAACAAGTGTCTGAATGGTGGAACCACAAATGTAGGAAATGGAATCATCCTTCCGGAAACCGACATGGACTATACCAACCGAATCAAGGACTGCGCCATTGATATCGGTGCCTATGAGGCAGACAATACTGCCAACATTGCACCACAGGAAAAGACAAACAGCGCAAATATTGTGGATTACATTTATTATGTAACCCAGAACGGATGGGGAAACCGAAGCGGAGACAGTCCGGAAAATGCTGCCTGTGCTGACAAGCTGCAGGACGTACTGACTGCTGCCGGCAGGAAATTTGAAACTGCAAACCAGGGCATCACAGTTAATAACCAAAAGCATCAGGTGTATGTTAAAGTAGCAGGCTATCAGGGTGATGAAACAGGAAATCGATTTGTTTATCATGCCAACACGCTGGCAGACCCTAGCGATCCACAGAGCTACACCTTCCTGATTCCTAACGGAGTATGCCTGATGGGTGGCTACTATGAGGGTGACCAGGAAGGAGGAAAGCTGAAAGATGGAACCGCCAATTGGGATGATGACAAGCGCGACTGTATCAGCACATACCAGACGGTATTAAGCGCGAAGACCGAAGTAAAAGAAGGTTCTGCCGTTAACCAGGAGGTGAACGGCTACCACACCGTGTGCTTCGGCAAATGGCCTACGGGCGACTATGACGACTACAACACTTCTGCCCTGACAGAGAATACCATCATAGATGGCTGTCGCCTGATTGATGGTAACGCTAGCGACAAGTCGGGCTTCAAGAGTATGGGTGGTGCAGCCATTGTGCCAAGAATGGCACATGTACGCAACTGTGAAATTTCCGACTGTCAGGCTACCCAAGGCGGTGCTCTCATGTTGCTGAAAGGTAGCATCGTAAGCGGTAGTGTCATCGTAAGAAACAAGGCACAGAAAGGTGGCGCCATCTATGCACTTCGTTCCAACGATAAGAACGAAGACACCAAGAACTACCATGCCTACGTCATTTCATGCACCATTGCCAGAAACGAGGCGACCATTGGTGGCGGAATCTACCAGGAGGAGAACTCCCTGATTGGCGGTAACTCCGTGATATGGGGAAATACGGCACAGACCGACAACAACATCAGCGGTGATGTGAACTATCAGTCTTACGACTATCTGCAGGGACTGGGAGCATATACGGAAAAATTCTATCCATACAACTATTGTTTCGTAGAGAAGATGGCGTTGCCAGCCAACAAAATGAATACGGAGATGACCAGCGACCTGGACAGTTACTTCAACGACAACAAAATCTTCAAGCCTCGTGCCTATTCATCATTGATTGGCAACGGAGTTGAGAAAGAATACGTCAAAGCATGGAAGAATTATGGTATCAGCAGCTACGACATTACCGGTAAGGAAAGAAACATGACCAAGCAACAGACAGCCGGCGCATACGCATCTGATTTGCCGGCGTTTAACAAGGAAAAACTTCTGAAGCGCCTGTTTGTTTCTCAGACAGGTGGTGAGATTGTAACTGAAGAAGAGAAGGCAAAGTATTATGGCCGCTCCTTCCTTACTCCTTTCAACAGTCTCGAAGCAGCCCTCGACTATATCAATGAGGCAAGAACAGAGGGAGTTGCTACCGAGGCTACCCACTTCGAAATTCTGATGACAGGCGGAACCTACAAGCCGAGCAAGATGCGACAGAACCAAGATCTTTCGCCAGAGCAGAACACGATAGACCGTCGCTTGCAGAGCTTCACCATCCCTGTGAACGTAGACATCTTCGGCAGTTTCTCAGAAAATGACCTGTATTCTTCAACTCCTGTTAATCCTACTACAGGAAATAAAATAACTGGAGATGAGTTTACCAGCTTTGGAGACAAGACTTTGGTTCCTGATGGAGACATCAAAGATATTCTGACAAAGCGCAACGCCAACGACATGACCGACATCAACAAGAACGGTCTGATAGAGCCATGGGAGTTTTCAAATCCTACGATTCTTTCCGGTGACATCAAGGCTTCAGAAAAGGAGCGTAATGTATATCATGTGGTCTACAGTAATGCGGGCGCCACAGGTTCTTCGGCTACAGCGAACAATGAAGTCGTATTAGATGGTATTACCATCATGAATGGTGAGACCACAACAGTACTGAAGACTGAAGAAGGAGGAAATAACGAAGTTGCCGAGATTGGTCGTGGAGCCGGTATCTACACCAACCGCGTGAACTATACATTGAACCGTTGCCGACTGATCAAAAACTCCGGTCTGCATGGCGGAGCTGTCTATGTAAACAATGCAAGTCTAGACATCATCGGCAGTACAATCAGCGGTAACAGTAACGTATCAGAAAAGGCTAGTCAGGATGAAGTTACCGAACCAGGTAAGGGTGGAGCCATCTATCTCTATCTCACAAAATCGGTTAATGGAAACCTGCATATAGTCAACTCGCTCTTAGCCAACAATGATGTGACCTATGGCAAATATACGGGCACAGAAAGTTCGCAAGGCGGAGCCATCTATATCCGCAGGGCTAATGATGCCAGCACCATGACTGCAGGCTATCAGGATGCCTTCATCGTGAACAGCCTCATCGTGAACAACAAGGCAATGCAAGACGGAGCCATCCATGTGGAGAACGAGGTGACAAGCGGTACGATCACACCTATATTATATAATACCGCCATTTGGGGTAATGAATCAACTGGTAATAGTGTACTCCTCAAGCGAGAGCACATGAACAACTGCGCCTGGGATGAATTACCGACTTCTACTGCAAAAGATGGCAATATAAAGCTGAACAAGGAGAACATCGCATCGGATGGTCCACGCTTCACAGCGCCTACAACGACAAAGGGTTACGAAGGTTATACACAGGATGCCAAGTGGAATCCACAGGCTATCTCTGTGCTTACAGATGCAGGAGATGGAAGCAAGGATAAAGACGATAAAAACGAGACTGGTAAATATCAGAATTGGTGGACTATGCACAATAATCGCCTTAAGGAATATGGTTATCCATCTGAGTACATCCGTCCTGTCAGCGGTACATACAACAGATACGTTGGTCCGAAAGACGAGAATGGTAATGTAGCTGTAAAGCCTATCGACATCGGCATGTATGAATTCCAGTATGTATTCAAGTTTACTGACTTAGAAAAGGTTTATATCGGTACGGAAGAGAAAGGAAATGGCGATGGTAGCAGTTGGGACAACCAAAGCACCGACCTTCGTGGTGCCATCATTGCCATGGCTAACCCTTCAGGTAGCACCACACCAGGTTCTACAACCAACAGCAAGAGAAAGGTGTTTGTACGTGGAGGTACCTATTATTCGCCAACCTACTCTGGCGGCGATGCCTTTTCTCTCATTGTAAACAAAGCCGACAAGGCTGAGTTTATAGAATCGATAGAACTTGTGGGTGGTTGTACTGGCTCGAAAAATACAGACGATACAGAGGTGCAAGACTTCAGCAAGCCTTCGGTACTCATTGAGAACCCAGCCAAGGCGGGCGAAACCAAGAACCTGCTCAATATCGTAACGAATGGTAAGCCGGTAACGATTTCCGGTTTCACATTCCAGAACCAGAGCGGTGTGGGAGTAAATGCGATGGTTAATGAGGTTCAAGCCGGAACGGGAAAAGGAATGAAGCTCCATCATTGTGCCTTTAGAAAGAATAACGGAACAGCCTTCTACATAACAAACCCTAATTCATTAGGTGTAAGAATGTGGAGTGTACTGTTTGCCGATGGTACTAAAGACGCATTGTATACAACTAACTCAGATGGTATGCATATCGCAAATGCAACCTTTGTAAACAATGGTAGAATAGCTGTAAAAGGAATGAATAGTGTCTATAATTCTGTCGCTTGGGGAAACACTGTTCAAAATATGGAAACAGATGGGGAATATCATAATGTATTGATAGATAACAATATATCAAACACAGATATCATGAAGGGTCCTAACTTTGTTGATCCAGAAAATGGAGACTACAGAATTCGCCCAAGTTTATTGTTACTAAACAATGGCGATGTAAAAAAATATAAAGATGAAATTGGATTTACCAATGAGGAATGGGCTGTTGAAAAGGACTTGAGCAATACCGCCCGTCTGATTGGCGACAACATTGATATAGGTGCATACGAGTGCGACACGAAGATGATTCCGATTATCTATGTGAAAGAAGGTTCTGCTGTTGCAGGAACAGGTGAAAGCTGGGATAACCCAACCAACGACCTGCAAGGTGCCATCAACCTGGCTGAACTTTATGCCAACAAGAATGAAGGCAAATATGGCTACGTCTTCGTAGATAGAAACCTGAAGGCTGATAACGTGAATATCAGCATGCCAGGCGTCAATATGTTTGGTTCGATGCGCGAAGAAAAGAGTTCTAAAACAGAACCAGAAGCTATCGTAAAGGATCTCCTTACTCAGAGAAAAGGAATCATCGAGTCTTCCAGTCAATCTACCATCAATGGGCTGACACTCAACAGCGGAACTACTGATACCAGAATGTGTATTGTAGATGGTTTCAAGGTTTCGGGCAACGTCAGTCTCCAAGGCAGCAGCATGCTCTCCACCTCTATCCTCGATGCAAATGCAAAGGTAACAGGCGATGCAAGTAGTTTGCTCTACAACAGTCTGGCATTAGGAAGCGTGAAGGATGTGAAGTCTGTCAATGTAACTGCTTCTGGCACATTACCATCACCAGATGGTAGTGCTGCCAACAGATCATCTGTAACCACCTATAATAAATATGTGAAAGATGACTATTGGAAGTACCAGCTTGATGAGACAGACAAAGCCAACATCAACCAACACGATGCCAACGTAGACGGAAATCCTACAAAGGCTTGCATCAACAAGGTAATGCACAGCCATGATCTTGCCGGCAACCAACGCATCAGAGACAAGGTAGATAACGGATGTTTCGAGACTTGGTATCTAACAAGCGATACCGAAGCGAATAAGGTCGATTATCCTCACGGCAAATCTGTGGTCTATGTCATGGCAGTAGACAAGGAGCTGAAACTTGACAATGGCTTCTATACAGAGACGAATCCGTTCAGCCCAGGTTTCCTGCTCTTGAAGCACCACGCTGGTTTAAGAGGCAACAACAGTTATGTAAACCTCACCTACTTTGCTGTGGAAAGAAACCTGAAGGCAGGAACCAACTTCTTCTCCATGCCATTCAAGGCTACCAATATGGAGGTGGAAGGTACAAACAATCCTGCTGATGGTAGTGTAATCGCCTACTACTATAATGCAGCTACTCGTGCCAAGTACGACTATAAGTTCGACCAAAGCGAGAGTAAAGCATGGGTAAAGGGCGTAGACAACCAGCGAAACTTTACCGCAGGTTTAAGAATGGAAGCAAAGGCCGACAAGACCGTCCGTTTCTATGGAAACAGTTACACAGAGAACGGTAGTCAGTTAGGGCAGATTACCCTGGTACAGAACAACAACCAGCAGCCGTGGTCGAGCAGCGATGGTAGCGGCACGAAGTTCACCCACAAGGAGAACATGGGGTGGAATCTCTTCGGTTCGCCTTATCTCTGCGCCATGAACTATAGCGATATGGAATATGGCAGAGTTATCTACCAATGCGAAGAAAACGGTAGCTACAAGGCTATCAACACCTATGATTCTAACACGGGTAATTCAACGGATGGCTACATCCCAGCAATGGATGCCGTGTTTACACAGACTGCCACTCTGGAGAATTCAGAAAGCGTGATAGTAAACCATTCGGAAGCAAAGGCGACAACCGCCTATCAAGCAACCAGAGCGCTCGACATCGCTATCACCCAGAACAGCAGAACAAGCAGAGCCGGCAACGGCACTCCTGTAGATGATCAACTCCAGTTGAACGCAGTTCCGGCACAGGAAGCGAAATCTGACTTCGACATGGGAAGCGACGGCGTGAAATGGATGACTAGCCAGAATGCTCAGATCTATGCGTCCCGCAATGGCGGACGCTACTCGCTCCTCTCTGCAATCAGCATTGATGCAGAACAGAGCATCGGAGTCAGTCTGCCGGAGACGGGTGAATACAGCATCAGCATCCCTGAGGATTGCGATGCCAGCGAATATGAAACCGTTTGGCTGAAGGACAAGGAAACCGGTAAGGCGGTAGACCTGAAGGAAGGCAGTTATCTGTTCAAAGCCACCCAGACTGGCGAGATGAATAACCGCTTCAATATCAGTTTCAACCGCAAGGAGACTGACATGAATTCAGACATCACCATCATTCCTAGCGGCAACTATCAGATCCAGATAAAGGGTCTGAAACAGAACGACCTCATCAGAATATACGGAACCTCAGGTGTCCTGGCGCTTCAGAAACAGGCGAAATCTGATACAGAACTGCTTCGCTCACCAGTAAATGGAACTGTAGCCGTAGAGGTAACGCGAGGCGGAAAACAGATAGCCGTAAAGAAGATAGCCCTTAAATAAAAGGATGAATGCCGTAAAATAACGGAATAAATGTTAATAAAGCGCAGAGATAATCGCTCGTTTCAATAATTGGCATTATCTTTGCGCTTATTATTGTAGTTAGAAATCAATAGAATAT
>JAJXBQ010000288.1:0-3395 GCA_021640525.1 Segatella copri | reverse complement strand
TTTAACGCGTACTTCATCTAAGTTCATGGTCAATATCTCCTAAGAAATCAAGAATGACGAGAGCTGTAACGGCTTCGATAACAGGTACTGCACGGAGTGCTACACATGGGTCGTGACGACCTTTGATGGTGAGTAATGTGTCCTCTTTTTGTGAAAGCGACACAGAATGTTGTTCCTTATAAATGGATGGAGTAGGCTTAATGCCCACTTGCATAACGAGGGGCAAGCCGTTGGTGATACCGCCTTGAATGCCACCGCTATTATTGGTAGTTGTTGTGATTGTATCGCCGTCCATGGTGAAAGCATCGTTCACTTCTGATCCAAGGCGAGAACACATGTCGAAGCCACCCCCAAAGGACACGCCTTTGATGGCAGGTACGCCAAAGATCACGCGAGCTAATCGGTTTTCAATGCCGTCAAAGTTTGGATTGCCAAGTCCGATTGGTAGACCTGTAGCCACAACCTCAACGATACCGCCTGTAGAGTCGCCGTCTTTTTTTAGTTTCATGACCAAGTTTTCTACTTCAGAACGCTTGTCTGCATCGAGCATAGCAATTGGTTCTGTAGCAATTTCACGGAGTGCTTTCATATCTGGATGAACCATATCGATAGGAGTATCTTGGATTGTACCAACTTGTTTTAAATGGCCGTGAATTTCGATGCCTTTTTCACGCAATAACTGTAGTGCAATGCCACCAGCTACGCAGAGAGGTGCTGTAAGACGTGCCGAGAAGTGGCCGCCACCGCGCATATCTACTTTGTCACCATAGCGCATGCGAGCCGTAAAGTCCGCATGAGATGGGCGAGGAATGTCGCGCAAGTTATTGTAATCACCGGAGTGCTGCGATGTATTGCGAATCATAAATGCTAATGGAGATCCACTGAGCATGCCATCTACCATACCTGATAAGAATTCAGGTATATCGGCTTCTTTACGTTGCGTTTGTAATTGGTTTTGACCTGGCGCACGGCGCTTTAAGAAGGCTTGTAGCTCGTCGATGTCGATGGAATGTCCACAAGGGAGGCCTTCCACGATACCACCGATGGCGTACCCATGAGACGCGCCAAAGGTAGATACTTGTATGGTTTTACCGAAATTAGATGCCATTAGCATTACCTCCTAGTAAGTTCCAGTCCTCAAAGAAGTCTGGATAGGATTTTGTGATAGCTTCGCTATCTTTTAATGTTACAGGATTTTCACTGATGAGTGCCATCAATGTACCTGCCATAACAAGGCGATGGTCGTTAACACAATCACCTTGTCCTCCTTTTAGTATACCACTACCGATGATATATAGGTCATCACCATCTTCACGAACCGTACCGCCTAAATCTCTGACCAGATTAGCAACGGCTTCGAGGCGATCGGATTCTTTCAAGCGTAGGCGTGCACCCTTAACAAAGGAGCTTTCACCATGGATAGAGCAAGCGAGGGCTGCCATAACTGGCAACATATCGGGCATTTGTTCGAGGTCGGCATGGATTCGTTTTACTGCACGACCCATAACGGTTACGTTCATGCCATCCCATACTACATCACAACCGGCATCAATCATAATCTGCATAATGCGACGATCCGCTTGCACAGAATTTTTGTTCATATCCGTAATGGTAATTGGTTTACCTGTCATGCCCGCTGCTACCATCCAAATAGCCGTATTGGACCAATCGCCTTCGATTTGGTAATTACTTTGACCTTTAAAAGTAGTATTAGCCGCTACTGCAAAGGACTCTTGGACTGTGCCAGAGGCGGGAGTATGGTCGACTGTTACGCCGAAGTCTGCCATTGTTGTAGTCGTCAATGTTACATAGTCGCTAGATTGAAGTGGTGTAGTAGATGTGATTGTAGCACCTCCACATTGTGGCGCTGCTAATAATAATCCAGAGAAGAACTGGCTACTCACATCTCCAACCATACCGAACTCACCGCCTTGTAGACGACCTGTCATAGTGAATGGTGGTTTATCTTGGGAGAATGTTACGCCGTGAGCTTTCATTTCACCGAGCATGGGCTCTAAAGGACGATCTGGTAAACGCCCTTTCGCATCCACGTCTACCTCATTACAAATGGACGCTGCTACTGGTAATAAGAGGCGCAATGTGGTACCGGATTCATGGGGAACTACATTGCCCTTTGTTGGCACAGGACCTGGTGTAACAGTGACAACTTTGTTTTCATATACAACTTGTGCGCCTAAGCCTCGCAAGGAGTCCATAGTTGCATCGATGTCTTTAGAGGTGCGGCTCAGTAGTATGGTAGATGGCGAGTTTGCGAGAGCTGCGCAAATCAGTGCACGGTGCGCATGAGCTTTTGCAGGAATGGACGCGATAGTCCCTGTAGGGATGGCGTTCGTTACGGAATGCATATAAATCTCCTTAATCTAAATAGGTAGCAAGTTCCTCGTGTGTTACTACCTTGAGTTCGCTGTGACCATAGCTAGTAGGTACTACGATTTTAATGGTTGCTCCTTCGCTTTTTTTGTCGTGCTTAGCGGCAGCTAGAATCTCTTTTTTGCTTATCGTTGTTGTGGTTGGCAAATCGTGTGCTTTGATGAGGGCCTTTAATTTCTCTAAAGCTTCCGTATCTAATTCTCCATGTTTGACAGCACCTTGTGCCATGAGGACCATGCCAATAGCAACGGCATAACCGTGATGCACCTCGAAATGACTCGCTTTTTCGATGCCGTGACCAAAGGTATGACCGAGGTTTAAGAGGGCACGTACGCCAGACTCGCGTTCGTCTTGTTCCACGATATCCGCTTTTGCTTGTACGCAACGGGCAATAACGCCACTTACAATACTGCGATGTTTAATTAATGGTCTGTTCTCGAGTTGAGTGAGCAAACCCAGTACGTCGAGGAAGCCGTATTTGATAATTTCACCGCACCCATTAATCCATTCCATTTTAGGCAATGTATTGAGTGTAGCTGGATCACAGAGAACAAGGATAGGTTGTTTGAAAGCGCCCCATAGGTTTTTCCCAGCTTCGAGGTTGACCGCTGTTTTACCACCTACAGACGAGTCTACTGCGGCTAATAGAGATGTAGGAACCTGAACATAGTCGATACCACGTAAATAGGTCGCTGCTGCAAAGCCCGCCATATCGCCTACAACACCGCCGCCAAGGGCGATGAGCAAGTCTTTGCGAGTCAATGATTGGGCTGCCATGTATTCTACTAAATCGATGAGTTGATGAGCATTTTTGGAGCTTTCACCAGCAGGGAAAACATAATCACAAACAGCATAACCCGCATGTTCCATATTAGCTTTCACAGAGTCCAAATAGTGAGGCGCCACATTGCTATCGCTGACGATGATAACACGGCAATTTGGTTTTAATGGTTTAATATAATCGGTGATGCGTTGTAAAGCGCCTTCCTCGATGACAACGTCAT
>JAJXBQ010000287.1:0-3401 GCA_021640525.1 Segatella copri | reverse complement strand
ATGAAATTGTTAAGTTTAAAATTGAATAGTTGAATAATTACACCGCAAAATTACAAACTATTTCTATCCGTCCAACAAGATATTTCACTTTTCTGCTGATATTTTTGTGCAATCGATTTCACAAATATTAAGAAAAAGAGGCTGGATTCTGTAAACCAAATATTTACAAAATCCAGCCCCTTTAAGAGTATATAATTAATATAACGGGCGCGCCAGAAAGCAGAAAGAATATTGTACTTTTGGCTTGTCCGAAATCAAATTCAGAGGTTTTCAGCCTCTTGCAACCAGATGGCTGAAGCTGCATCACTAGGCATACGCCAGTCACCACGAGGGCTGAGGCTTACGCTACCTACTTTCGGGCCGTCTGGCAGACAGCTGCGCTTGAATTGCTGATTGAAGAAACGGCGCACGAAGGTCTTCAGCCATTTTTTGATAGTCTCCTCATCATAGCTGTCAGGATCATTATCACTGATCTTTACACGCTCCAGTTCGGAATCAATAAATGCCTTCTTTGCCAACATGTAAATCTTGGAAGGACGGAAACCGAAACGCAGGAAATAGTAGAGGAAGAAATCATGCAGTTCGTATGGTCCCACCAAATCTTCCGTCTTCTGCTTGATATTTCCATTCTCATCTGCCGGAATCAACTCTGGACTGATAGGCGTATCGATGATATCACGAAGCGTGATGCGGCTCTGTTCGTCTACCCCACTCTCTGCTACATGATTTACGAGATGACGGATCAGCGTCTTAGGAATGCTGGCATTCACGCCATACATGCTCATGTGGTCACCATTATAGGTAGCCCATCCTAATGCCAACTCAGAAAGGTCGCCGGTACCGATAACCATACCCCCCATCTTATTGGCTAAATCCATCAGGATCTGGGTACGTTCACGAGCCTGGGAATTCTCGTAAGTCACATCATGCACACTGGCATCCTGACCGATGTCCTCAAAGTGCTGGGTTACAGCCTTAGCGATGCTGATTTCCTTGATGGTGATACCGAGGCTCTGCATCAGCGAGATAGCATTATTGTAGGTTCTGTCTGTAGTTCCGAAACCCGGCATGGTGACACCTACGATACCCTTTCTGTTCATTTTGAGTTTATCAAAAGCTTTTACACAAACGAGTAAGGCCAACGTAGAATCCAAACCACCGCTAATACCGATTACTACGGTCTTGGCATGGGTATGAACAATACGCTTGGCAAGTCCCATGAGCTGGATATTGAATATTTCCTCGCAAGAGGCATTCATATCGCTGCTGGTAGGAATAAACGGATGAGGATTCACCTCACGCTCCAACACAAAATCGCGCTCATTCTCGGTAGGTTCTGCTTCGATATTTCGGATATTGAACTGACCGCCAAGAACAGAATATTTGATGTTGCGCTGGGCATTTACATAAGTAGAATTCGTACGACGCTCAGAGCGGAGTTTCTCTACATCTATCTGTGAGATAACCATCTGCGGTTCAATAGAGAAACGTTCACTCTGTGAAAGTAAAACTCCATTCTCATAAATCAGGGCATTTCCACCATAAACCACATCCTGCGTACTCTCACCAAATCCGCAGGAACTGTAGATATATCCGGTCATGGTACGGGCACTCTGCTGGCTGAGCAGACTCTTCAGATAATGATGTTTTCCGATGAGTTCGTCGCTTGCAGAAAGATTGAAAATCAGGTCTGCTCCTGCTAGCGCCAGTTTGTTGCTAGGAGGAGCCGGAGCCCATACATCTTCGCAGATTTCCACACCAAACTGTACGCCATCGAAAGTTTGAAAAATCTGAACATCAGGCGTCAGTTTCACCTTATGTCCGGCATAACGGACTTCGCAATCTCTCAGGTCCTGAGCCGAGGCAAACCAGCGTTTCTCATAAAACTCGCTGTAGTTTGGAAGATATGTCTTCGGTACAATACCGAGAATCTGTCCATGCTGGATAACGATACCACAATTGAGCAACAAGTCGCCCGCTATCACCGGCGCACCCACGATAGAGATGATATCGAGTTTGCGTGTGAAATCGAGCAACATCATCACCGCCTGTTCAGATGATTCAAGAAGCATCTGCTGGCGGAAGAGATCCTGACAGGAATAGCCCGTAATAGAGAGTTCCGGAAATGTAATGATCTCTACACCCTTTCCCTCAGCCAGCGCTATCTGTTCCTCTATCTGCTGGGTATTGAAAATGACGTCACCCACCTTTACGGCAGGGATGGCACTAGCTACCTTAATAAATCCGTACTTCATAATAAATTACTTTATTGTTACCTGTGTAGCACCATAGCCATACTCCTGGAAAGAAGCATCCTGATAGGTGCAACTCTTATAGCGATAGTTCAACTCATGAATGAGAGTCTGGCGCAACACACCTTCGCCCTTTCCATGAATAAAGATAATTTTCTGTCCCTTCTTTTTCTTATATTCCTCCATGGTCTTCTTGAAGATATCCATCTGATAATGAAGAATATCTGCAGAATTCATTCCTGCAGTTGTTTCAAGCACTTCATCCGCATGAAGATCTATCACAAGGGTACCATCATCCTTCTTGCTCTTCTTGCTGGTGTTGGCAACAACCTTCTCATCCTTATACATCTGCTCTTTCAGACGCTTGGAATCGATAACCAGCGGACGGGCTATTTCATCGTTCTCTACAATCGTAAAGAGATAGGCTGGGGTCTCGAAGAAATCGTTCTCCTCGAAAAGATGAAGTTTGTAGAATTTCACGGGATCGAGACGGAACTGAACATCTGTTGCCGGCTTCAGGAGGAATGGCTTGTCCTTCTTGTAAGCTATCATCTGGATGGCGATATGCTCCATCTCGTTTAGAGCCTCACGACCGAATTCCTCGATGAAGAGTTTGGTGTTCGGTTCTATTTCTCCCTCTGCTTTCAGAGTCCATGCATTTCCCTCAGCCACGAGATAGGTATAGCGGAGATAGTAGTTGCTGTCATTCACCATATAGGTCTCGAAACGGGTATTGGTTACGTCCTTGATGTTGATAGGTACAAAGGCGAGATAAGCACTGAGCTTGTTGCCACCCGTACGTTCCTCAACCGGTTTCACAAAGGTTATCTCACGGTCGGCAGCATCATATTCCTCTACATCCATATCCACGTCATCGTGATCATTCAAGATGGCCTTGATACTCCGGCTGTCCTGATGCAGTTCGGTATTGGCATGCTCCTCAGCCTTCTGCTGCGCATCCATTTTAGCCGAAATCATCTTGCCCATGGAGTATTCATCCTGCTCCACCACAACCACCTCGTTGATAGGCATCGGAATCTCAAAACCATCCTCATCCTCAACGAGCACAATATTTTTACCTTGGAAGCCGGCAACCTTTCCGCCACCCACTTCGCTCAAGAATCTGACTTTATCTCCTTTTTTCATAAT
>JAJXBQ010000049.1:0-17640 GCA_021640525.1 Segatella copri | reverse complement strand
GGTATTATTAATCTAAAAATATTAAACAATGACAAAAGAAGAATTGATGCATAGAGCCATTGAGCTCTCGAAGAATAGCGTGAAGACGGGTGGCGGACCTTTTGGTGCTGTGATTGCCAAGGACGGTATCATCATCGCTGAGGCTTCCAACAGTGTAACCATCGACCTCGACCCTACGGCTCATGCCGAAGTGAACTGCATCCGGCAGGCTACCCGCAAGTTGAAGACCTTCAATCTGGAGGGTTGCGAAATCTATACCTCCTGTGAGCCTTGTCCGATGTGCCTGGGTGCCATCTATTGGGCACATCTCGACCGTATCTATTATGCCAACGACCGGAAGGATGCGGCAAAGATAGGTTTCGATGATGAGTTTATCTACGAGGAGATAGACCGCAAGATAGAAGACCGCCACAAGCCGATGATTGCCCTGATGCGCGATGAGGCGCTCGGTGCCTTCCGCATGTGGGAGGAAAATACAGAAAAAACGGAGTATTAAAAACTCCGTTTTTCTTGTTATTCAGCGAATTATTCTACTAAAAGAACCGATTTCTCAGATTTTCTTTGTAATTTTGTCGCCAAATTCAGAAAAGACCCTGAATTGATGGATAATGGAAATTCTCTAATTATTATAACGACAATGGAACAGTCAATAGAAAATCTCTACAAATTAGACGGCAGAGTGCCCGTAGGTAAAGCACTCCCATTTGGTCTTCAGCATGTGCTGGCGATGTTCGTCAGCAATATTGCGCCAATCATGATTCTCGCTGGTGCGATAGGTCTGGACAGTTCGATGAGCGCCGTGCTTATCCAGAACTGTATGGTCATCGCTGGTATCGGTACCTTGGTGCAGCTTTATCCGGTATGGCGTATCGGTTCTCGCCTTCCTATCGTGATGGGTATCTCCTTCACCTTCCTTTCACTTGCCATCGCCATTGCCGGTGCTCATGGTATGGGTACTTTGATAGGCGCTGTCATCATTGGTGGTCTGGTAGAAGGAACACTCGGACTTTTCGCCAAGTATTGGATCAAGCTCATTCCGCCTGTAGTGGCCGCTACCGTGGTAACAGCCATCGGTTTCTCGCTCCTTCCTGTTGGTGCCAACTCTTTTGCGGGTGGTCAGGGTGCTGCTGATTTCGGTAGCATGAACAACTGGGTTGTGGGTTCTGTCACTTTGCTGGCTTGTCTGCTTTGTCAGATTTTCGCCAAGGGTTTCTTGCGTTCTCTCTCTGTATTGGTAGGACTGCTGGTAGGTTACATCCTGGCTCTGTTTATGGGAATGATAGATTTCAGCGGACTTTCTGGTCTCTCTATCGTAGCTTTGCCAAAGCTTCTTCCATTCACTCCTGAATTCAATATCGGTGCTATTCTCTCAGTTGTAGCTGTATATCTGGTTTCTGCCACAGAGACGATTGGTGATACTTCTGCGCTCTGCAACAGTGCGTTGAAGCGTGATCCTAAGACCAAGGAGATGGGTGCGGCAGTCTGCTGCGATGGTTTCGTCAGTTCGGTTTCCGGTCTTTTCGGTTGTACTCCTATCACTTCTTTCAGCCAGAACGTAGGTTTGGCAGCGATGTCGGGAGTAGTGAACCGCTTTACTATTGCCATGGGTGCCTTCATCATGATTATCGGTGGTATCTTCCCAGCTATCGGTTATGTATTGACTACGATTCCTCAGGCTGTATTGGGCGGCTGTACCATCATGATGTTCGGTAGCATCCTCTTTGCCGGTTTCGGCATGATGGCGCGTACCGGCTTCTCTCAGCGCAACATGGTCATCGTGAGCCTCTCGCTCAGCGTAGGTCTCGGATTCACATCTGCAACAGGTATGTTCAACATCTTCCCAGAGATTGTGCGCACCGTTTTTGCAGATAACTGTGTGGCAGTAGTCTTCCTGCTTGCCGTTATCCTGAACCTCGTGTTGCCGAAGAATCTGGATAAGGCATAAGAATCAAAGATATTTATAGATAAAAAGGTGCAACTCACAAGTAAGAAAGTGAGTTGCACCTTTTTTGCTATAAACTGTTAACTATAAACTATTAACTAAATCACTGTCCTCCCAGTCTTTCGAAGAAGGTGATGATTTCTTCGAAGGTCTTGAATTCATCGCTACCGTATTCTATCGTCGTACCCATGAAACCATCGCATGGGCTAGGGTCGATGAAGTAATCGCCGTAGAGCAGGTTCTTCTGGTTGCAGAAGATGATGTGGTTGTAGGCTGGGGTAGAGAGATATTCCTCCACCCAGGTCTGTACTTTCGCCATGTATTCATGGTCGTTGGTTGGCGCTGGGGCTACGATATATACGTTGTAATGCTCTATCAGCATCTCGTAAGCCTTGTGCATCGAGCTGGTTGCCTTCATGTAACTGTCGTGCAGGGCATCGAAGTCGATGTATACGATAGGACGCTCCTTGCCGTTCTGCTTGTCGTCAATCCAGCGGATAACCGGACAGAGATAGTGGAATGCTACCTTGTCGATAAGTCGGTGCTCGCCATGGAATGGGATGGCGAGCGGATAGTGCTCATGGAAGAGGTCGAAGGTATGGACCAGCGGATCAGCATCGCCGAAGAGACCGTAAACACGTTGCTGCTCCTCGGGAGTAATGTCCTGGAAGCAACGCTCGGTAAAGTCACGGTATTCCTTGATGAGGCCTTTGTTAACCATCAGTTCGTTCACTCCGTCCTTTCTCGGGTTCTGGAATTCCTGCTTGCCGGTCATGCTGCTCATCGTATCGCCCATCTCGAAGGCAGGGTTTACGAGGATGCGGTCGTAACCTTTCAGCAGTTCGGTATACATGCCTCCCATCGAGGTACCGATGATGAGGTCGGGCTTCTCTGTCTCCGCCATCTTCTGCAGCATCTCTATGGCCTCTTCCGGATGTACCGGGATGTCTTCAGCCACGAGGGTGGCATTCGGCATCAGTTCCTGCAACATCTTTACGGTGCCGCTCTGTGCAGAAGAGAGGAAACCGTGAACATACATGATTTTCTTGCCCGACATGAGGTCGGGGAATTGTTTGATATATGGATTCATATTCTTATAATTTTATAGGGGGCATCATATCATGCTCCCTGAACATCTTATTCATTTCTGCTGCAAAATTACGCTAAATTGCAGACAAAACAAAATTATTGGGCGATAAACTTCCTTGTTTGCGAAAAAAGTAGTAATTTTGCACCCAATAATCATATTAAAGTTCAAGTCATAATGGATTTACTGAAAGAAAGAATTATGCAGGAGGGCAGATGCTTTCCTGGTGGAATCTTAAAAGTAGACAGCTTTGTAAACCATCAGATGGACCCTATTCTGATGATGGACTTAGCTAAGGAATTCGTGCGCCTTTTCAAGGACATCAAGTACAACAAGATTGTTACTATCGAGGCTTCGGGCATCGCGCCTGCCATCATGGTAGGTTATCTGACCAATCTTCCTGTTGTATTTGTGAAGAAAAAGCAGCCTAAGACTATGGAGGGTATGATTACCTCTGTGGTTCACTCTTTTACAAAGGACCGCGATTATACGGTTTGTGTGAGCAACAGCTATCTTACTCCTGAGGACCATGTTATCTTTATCGATGACTTCCTTGCCAATGGTAATGCGTCTAAGGGCGTGATGGACCTTTGCGAGAAGGCTGGTGCCAAGATTGAGGCGATGGGTTTCATCATCGAGAAGGCTTTCCAGCATGGTGGTGACTTCCTGCGCAAGGAGGGAATCCGTTATGAGGCGCTCGCTACCGTAGAGAGCCTGGATGATTGCAAGATTGTCTTGAAGTAAAACATCTTATTATATATAGTAAAAGCCGCCTGTAATAGGGCGGCTTTTTTCTTACTTGACGATATCAGCGGCATAGATTCCCATCGCCTTGTAGCCTGCAGGATTCGGGTGGAGCCAGTCGTTGCTGGCATATTCCCGCTTCATCCTTCTGTCATCATTCGGGTCTTGAAGCAGCTTGGCGAAGTCTAAAATGCCATCTGCGTTCTTTGCCTGACTTCGAATCCAGTCGTTTACATAGAGTCGGGCTGCTTCGTGGAAGTGGCTGTAGTAGCCGGCACCCTTGAAAGGCGTGATGGTGCCCAGATAAACTTTCATCTTCCGTGCCTTCGCCTTCCTCATCATTCCCTGTATGCTCTCTATAATCTGGCGGGCTACCGTTTCGCTGTTGCCGCTCTTGGCAGCACCTATGTCGTTGATGCCTTCAAAGATAATTACCTTCTTTACGCCGCTCTGCATCAGAATGTCTCGGTCGAAGCGTTCCTTGGCGAGTGCCCCGAAACCGCCCGGCACGGTTACGCGGTTGTTGCCGATGCCCAGGTTCAGTACACCCTGGTTGGTTATCTTATGTTTCAGTTGCAGCATCTCCGACATCACATCGGGCCACCGGTTCTGGGCATTATCCGTAGAGCATTTGCCGTCGGTGATGGAATTGCCCATGATGGCGATGGCACTCATGTTGGTGCTCATCGTATACACATCGATGCCGCTGATGTTGTACCAGTGGTTCTCGCGGAAAGCCTTTTCGAAGTTGGAGTGGGCATTGGTTACTCCCTTCATGATATAAGAGGTGGTACGTGAGCCCATGTGAACGGTAGGCACATCGGGAGCCGAGGTGTAGTTGATGGTGATGGCTACGCGCTCCAGGTTCTTGAGATTGAACTTCAGCGCATCGCTCACTATCTGTCTGCCAGCAGGAATGGTAGCCTTGTAGCTGTTGCTGAACTTGAAGTATTGAGCCGATTTGGCATCAATCTTGAAGGAGTCTTTGGCGTGGGCGATATAGATGGAGCGTATCACTACGGGTTGCATCGAGTAGATATTGCTCAGTTTCAGTCTTATCACGTCGCCTCCTACGCTTACCTTTACTATCTGGCGAACCGAACGGTTTGTCATGTTGTTATTATAGGGCATAAACGCTTTCACCACAGTCTGCGGTGCCGTAGCCCAAGTTCCAATCCATGTTTGTGCCGCCATCTGTAGTGTGTATGTGCAGATGAAGCATAGTATCATCATAAATCTTTTCACCTCAATTCTGTTTATAATGATTTGATATTTTCTTCCGATAGCCCTGTGAATTGCATGATTTGCTCTATAGGCAGACCAGCTTGACGCATTTTTAGGGCGATGGCATTTTTTTCTTCAGTTTTACCTTCTGCTCTACCTTCTGCTCTACCTTCCGCATGTCCTTCTAATCTAGCGTTTCCAAGAACGTCATTTTGAATCATGATGGCATTGACATGTTCATCGTAGGCGTGTCGTTCGGCATTCGACATAGAGTAGTATTTCAGCTTTTTGCGAGCTTCTTGCAATCCTGGTGCTTTCGTGTCAGGATTGATGACACCATTTTTGAGGTAATCAACCCATTCCTCCAAAGGAGACTTGGCAACCTTGTTGAACTCATTGACGCGCACTAGCATATAGGTTGGGAATATTTCGGCAGGCGACTTTCTCACGATTGTATCTTTCTCCTTGGTACTGATGATGAGTTGGTCTTGCGTATGCAGGCCGATAAAATTGTTCTGACCTACATAGATATAGTCCGACCCTTTACCAAGGTCAAAATAAAGTATACTTATGGAATATACCTTTTTTACTTCCTTGTAGGTGTTGCCGAGATTGATATGCTCTGTGATGGCTTTGTCTACGCCATAAAATATACGTTCCTGATAACACAATCTGGTTATATTTTGTATCTCGACGAGAATGTCTTCACCGTTACTATTTTTTGCCTTGATTTCTACTCGATAGAACTTATCTTCTGCCAGCACGTTTCCTTCGTTTTCCAGGATTTCAACAATCTTGATAGGTTCATTCAGAAACACGGTCAGGAAGCCCTCAAGTACACCGAAGTTCGCCTTATGGTGAAGTTGGTGCAAGATTGCCCAGTCAAAACGTATGTATCTATCTCTTGGTTCTGCCATATTTACCTCCTAAAATTAATATTCGGTTGCAAAGTTACGCTTTTCTTTTGAAAGAAGCAAGGATTTTTGGGAAAATGTTTGAGTTGTAAAACTACTATTGTACTGTCAATGAGTTTATACTTGTACAACTAAAGGGTATATAGTTGTACAACTAAAGGGTATACAGTCGTACAACTAAAGGGTATATAGTCGTACGACTAAAGGGTGTGTAGTTGTACGATAATGAGGTGTTGCCACTAGGCTCAGCAGAGCTGCCGAGCCTAGTGGGAATCTTCAAGAAGCAGTCTGCTTGAACCTCAGATACAGTCTCTCTGAACCTCCGATACCGACTGCTTGAACCTCCTAATCTATATCTTTGCCCCAGCGCAGTCGTATCCTTGCGCCCGATGAGCCGTCTCGTTACGCTTATTCAGCCGCATTGTTATGCTTGCTCAGCTTATTCCCACATATCATAAAGTCGTAATATTTAGGCATAAGCTTGCTCCATTAATTTTTTGTTTCGTTTCCAATACTTTTGAACGATGCTGATTTCTATATCATCCATATTGGTTTCTGTTACTTCACCCTCGCTTGTCATTACAAGAGCATGATATGGCGGGTGTAGATACACTACACGTATAAAACCTTCTTCGGTTTGCGAAAATGCATATCCGCAAACTATCATCTTGGCTTTTTCTGCTACGGCTTTAATTTCTTCTTCCTTCATGATAATCTATTTTTACTGTCTTGATTGGTTTGAGAAAAGTCTCAGGATTAATATACAGATTCTTCAATATGGGCAAGAGATCAATGTACTCTTCGGTTTCTCCCATACCTTCGTAGTCAGCCATAACAACAATATATCCATTATCCCATTCCTTAACCTCTGTGTATCGTTTGAGGCATTTTGGAGTACGAAATCGGATATTATTATTGCCATATCTAAACGAAGTCATATCTCCCTGATTGGAGAGTAATGCTTCTGATGAAAGATTCACGTTGTCCATATTCTACCCACTTGTTTTAATGATTCAACATTCGTGTAGCAAAAATCCTTTTATTATGCTTGATAATAAATAGTATCTTCTGCATTTGACGGTTTGTATATGCCAGCATCAGCGAACAGTCCTTCAAAGCATAAATCTTCGTCTAATTCAGGCCAATGGATACCATATCTGCTCAATACGAAAGCCTTACGCTGGGCAGGTGTGGCGTTAGCAAGACGGCTCCAACGGCTGAAAGGATAGTTAGCCTTCCAGCCATTTTGGGTTTCTGCCCAAATATGGGCATCGTCAACCCAAACGCGATTTACTCTATATTGCTCCATAATATCTTATTTTTGATTAAAATACTCTTTCCATCTATCTATAATGACCGCCTCATTCTCAGAAATAATAGATTCTATCAAGGCAATATCATGCTTTTTGAATCCATGATTATAAATCCGGGTCAGAGGAGATACATTGTATTTTGCTTCATTTCCATCCTTGATAACATGGACATGAATTGGTTCATGATCATTAGAATAAAACATGAATCTGAATCCGAAAAATATGAATATTGTTGGCATCGTTTCTTTTTTCTGCAAAGATACGCTTTTCTTCTGAAAGATGCAAGGAATTATTGAAAAATGTTTGAGGATGAGGGAGATAAAAAGAAAATGCAAAGAAATATGGCTTTTTTGTTGTTATAATCAAAATAATTATGTACTTTTGCAAAAACAAAAAACCCGGGGTCATCACCAGCATCGAATAATCTGGGAGAGGGCCTTACCGGGACTGCGCTGCAAAGATAATAATAAAAATGGAATATACCAAAGATTTTTTCGAAAAAGTTTTCTCAGCAGATAGAATGAAGAAATATTTCTTGCTCTATCCCGGTGAAGAACATAAGGCTGTAAAGCATTATCAATGTAATATAATGCTTTCTGAAGCTATGTACCCATGTCTTTCTGTCTTTGAGGTAGAACTTCGCAATTCCGTAGTTCGCGAACTTGTGGCATTTGCCAAAAGAGAAGATTGGTATGTGGTTTTCTCAACAACTCCAGGCTTGATGGAACTGAATAAATATATAAGCACAGCTAAAAAGCAAATTGCTGCACGAGGAGAAGATATAACCACTGCTAAGATTACCGCAGAGTTAACCTGGGGCTTTTGGACTTCTCTTTTCAATAGAAACTACGAACGTATTCTTTGGAAAGATTTAAGGCGTGCTTTCCCTTTTGTGAAGAAAGCAAATCGGCAAAGGAAGGTAGTTGCCAGCTTCTTAAACAAATTCCGTCGCTTGCGCAATAGAATTGATCATAATGAAGCTATTTGTTGGAATCTCAATGAAGTTGAGATGATACATGATGAGATGAAGAATGTCATGGGATGGATGAATAAGGATGTCCCAAATTGGATGTCTCAATTTGATAGATTTAATTCTGTTAGTTTGGATATACGTAAAATTATGGATTGGTAAAAAGTATGGCATTACGACATTGATGAATTTGATGCTTTAGCAGATAAGGCTTGCTTGGAGGGTAGGCTGGGACGTATCTGAAATTACGTCGGGACGCGTCTGTTGCTACATCGGGACGTAGGAAATGCTACGTCGGGACGTAATTTTTGCTGCATCCTGAGAGGCTTTTCGATAAAAACCATAGAAAAACACTACGAATTGAACCGAAAATAAGCGTTTTTGCTCTATTTTTTCAACCTTTTAGCTCCCAAAACACCTCTAAAACACCCGATAATCGCTGTTTTTTGCAAAACGTGGCAATAGGTGGTAATAAGGTGACAATAAAAAAGCCCCTTATTGCCACCCGTTATTCTCTTATTATCAGCCACTTATAATAAGCGTGGCAAATGTGGCAATAAAATTGAGAAAACATGTTCCTATGCGTAGAAGCTCTTTGTTTCTCAAACATTCCATCAAAATCCGATTTGTATAAATACTATTGCCATAGTTTCTTCTTGGGAAAATGTTTGAGAGAGATAATGTCATTTTTGGGGAACGAGAAAATGGGAAAGTGACGAAAAGTGGTAAAACTACCACTTTTTGCTTGTAAATCATGGTGAAAGCCTTCGTTTGAGTCTTTTCAGTGACGAAAAACGGTAAGTTTACCACTTTTTGATAATATAGTATAATTATGGATATTAAAAGACAACAATATTTAGACCAACTAATTCAACACCTTGGCAAAATATTACTTTTCGGATCTTGGAATCAGAAACGCTCTCTTAGGCTTTCGCCAGCAAGAAGAGACACATATCATGGAGAATATCATATACAATGAATTGCGTACGCGAGGATATCATGTAGATGTGGGTATGGTGGAAGTCAGAGAGCCAGATAAAAGTGGCAAGTTGATCAGGAAGCAGTTGGAAGTGGATTTTGTGGTGAATCAAGGAAGTCAGCGATATTACATCCAGTCAGCTTTCGCCATGCCAACATTAGAAAAAGAGGTGCAGGAATCGGCATCACTATTGAGGATTAAGGACTCTTTCAAGAAAATAATCATTGTGAAAGATGACATCAAACCCAAGAGAAATGAAGATGGCATCCTTACAATCGGGCTGAAAGACTTCTTGTTAGACAAAAACAGTTTAAATTATTAATGCTCAAAATATAGAAAAGTGCCTTTCTGCAGGAATGAACTAATTATAAATACCACATATATTATCTTTCCATTATAACCACATCTCTGCAAAAGAAGGTGGTACACAAAGTCAGCTGTGAGAAAAATTCTTGCGGCTGATTTTGTATTACGATTGTTCAACAGGGCAGTCGCAAGAACGAAAGTATATAACTCAAAAAGCGATTACCAAGAATGGAAAGAAAAAGGATCAGTTCGGGATAAGAAATGTTGTCATGTATTGAGGATCTTTTGTTTCTCAAACATTCCATCAAAATCCGATTGGTATAAATACTAATGCCCTCGTTTCTTCTTGGGAAAATATTCTAGCTGTATGGTAGAAGTTTTTCGGGAAAAGTTTTGGAGATTAGGAGATAAAGTATTATCTTTGCCATCAGATTCAAAAACGAATAATCAAACTGAGTTATGATAGTAAGACCAAAGCGCATTTATCGCAAGCGCATACCATACGGCATGCAGAATTTTGAGGATGTCATAAAAGAGGATTGTTACTATGTGGACAAGACTCCTTTCATAGAGCAAATAGAAGAATCCAACAAGTATTTCTTCTTCATTCGCCCTCGCCGTTTCGGCAAGACACTTACCCTCTCCATGCTTGAGAATTACTATGACATCAATAAGAAAGACAAGTTTGAGGAAATCTTTGGCAAGCTATACATCGGGCAGAATCCTACACCAGAGCATAATACATATCTCATCATCCATCTCAATTTTGCCGAGGTGGCAGCAGGATTGGATGATTATAAGGATGGACTGGACAACCATTGTCGCCTTGTGTTCAATTTCTTCTGCGACATCTATGCACATATTCTTCCTGCCAATACCAAGGAAGGAATGGAAAAGTTAACAGATGCAGTATCTCAACTGAGGTTTCTTTGCCAGAAGTGCCAGGAGGTGGGAAAGAAGATTTATCTCTTCATCGATGAGTACGACAACTTCACCAACATGATTCTCGCCCATGAGGAGCATCTTATGAGGTATCGCAACCAGACCCACGGAGAGGGATACTTGCGCCAGTTCTTCAACACCATCAAGGGTGCTGCTGGCAATACTCTGGGCAGAGTGTTCGTCACGGGAGTAAGCCCTGTGACCATGGATGACCTGACCAGCGGATTCAACATCGGAACCAACTACTCGCTCTCAACTGACTTCAATGAGATGACGGGATTTACCGAGGAAGAAGTGAGAAAGATGCTGGATTATTACGGTAGCGTCCTGCCGTTCAATCACACCACCGATGAACTGATCAAGGTGATGAAGCCTTGGTACGATAACTATTGCTTTGCAGAGGAGAGCTATGGCAAGACCACCATGTACAACTCGATGATGGTGCTCTACTTCGTAGACAACTATATTGACTACGAATACCAAATCACTAAGAAGATGGTGGAGACCAACATCCGCATCGACTATGACAAGATGCGAATGCTCATCCGCCACGACAAGGAGTTCGCCCACGATGCCAGCATCATCCAGCAGTTGGTAACCCAGGGATTCGTGATAGGCACGCTCAACGAGAACTTCCCTGCCGAGCGAATCAACGACCCAGACAACTTCCTCAGCCTGCTGTTCTATTTCGGCATGGTGACGATAGACGGAACATACAAGGGTGAGACCAAGTTCATCATCCCGAATGAGGTGGTGCGTGACCAGATGTACACCTACCTGCTCGACACCTACAAGGAGAACGACTTGGTATATGATAGATATAGCAAGGGTAAACTGGAGAGCAAACTGGCATACGATGGACAATTCAAGCCATACTTTGAGTATATCGCCGACTGCCTGAAGAAGTACTCCTCCCAGCGAGACAAGCAGAAGGGAGAGGCTTTCGTGCATGGCTTCACCTTGGCGATGACAAGCCAGAACAAGTTCTATCGCCCTATCTCTGAGCTGGACAATGACGGCGGCTATGCCGACATCTTCCTTTCTCCGCTCTGTGACATCTACAAGGACATGGTAGATTCATATATCATCGAGTTGAAATATTGCAAGAGACAAACCACAGATGAGCATGTAAAAAAGCTCTTCGAGGAGGCTTCAGCTCAAATCTCTCGCTATGCGGACAGTGATATGGTCAGAGAAGCAGTAAAGACTACAAAGCTCCACAAGCTGGTGGTTATCTACCGCGGAGCGGAAATGGTGGCTTGCGAGGAGATATAAAACTATTTCAACCATACAGGTCGAAAATGTTTGAGAGAGATAAAAAGAAAAAGGTGTATCCCTTTGCCCATTGTGTTGAGCAATAAGGATACACCTTAATTATATAGTTAATGAAACAATGCTTTTATCTTGTGATTTTCAATGTTTCACGGAAATTACCCAAAGCGCCAGCAGCACAATAGTGTTTCAAAGTCAAGTAATATGTATCAGACTCAGAGTCATAACCGCTGTATCCTTGGTAATCTTTACTGCCTGGATAAACTCCTAAACTGCTTTCGTAGTCTTCTACGTATACAGGTCCATACTTCTTATGATTCCAAGCTAGCTGTTCATCAACAATAATGTTGCTTTTATTGTCTAGAGAGAAAACGATATCATTACCTTCCTCATAGCAATCTTTAATGTCGTATCCGTCATTTCCTAGTTTGTATACAACTACATTATTTGTTGAATTGAATAGTTGTGAGGTAAATACACCTGACAATTTCACTCCACAAACAATGATTCTTTGAGAATATGTGACAGGACCATATGCAAACTTGTCCTTTTCATTTGCGATGGTAATATCTACGTCATGGATACCTGGTGTGTTTGCAACAGGAATAGTTATTTCTTTCTTGCATTCACCAGCAGCAAATGATACTTCTGAAGGAAGTGTAACTAGATTTGAACTCGTAGAAAGTTGAACAGTAGCAGCTTCCTTTGACTCACTTTCTGCTCTGCAAACCTCTACAGTGATACTCTTGTTATCCTCTGGATAGAACAATGCTCTGTCACTGGCTTCTGTAAAGTAAAAACCTGAGTTTTCTACATTAGTGTATGGATCGTAATCATAATCTTCTGTACAAGCAGTAAATGTCAATGCTGACAATGCCATGATTGCGAAACAGCTATACTTCATCAATTTGTTCATAATTTCTTGTTTTACGAATTATAATTACTTTGTGTATACATCAGAAGGGTCTGGGTTATTGTAATCTGCCAGTGCAGAGTTATTCTTCTCCTCATTCTGAGGAATAACCCAGTTCATCCATGCAGGACGACCATCTGTCTTGAGTCGAGCCAATGGAATCCAGTTGTTCCCATTATATGTGCGATCTACTGACATGTTAAGACGCTTGATGTCGAAGAATGTCTGACCTTCACCAAATAGCTCGATTCGCTTCTGCTTTACGATTTCGTTTACAACTTCTTCTGTTGTTGTTCCGCTAAAAGCATATTCTGGGTTACGCTTCAATATGGTTGTCATAACTTTAATCAAGTCTTCCTTACCCTTAGCGGCATCAAGATGAGCTTCTGCTTCAGCCCAAATGAAATACATTTCTTCTATACGCATGATTGGATAAGCTGATGCGGCACCAGTCTGATAAGAATCAGCATTACCTTCATTAGGACGGAACTTAATTGATGCGTAAGCTTGTTGCAATTTGGTCAAAATCTTCTGGTCTTTTGAAGGACCATTAGGACCGATAAATTCCTTCTTTCGGAAGTCCTTATCATCAATCTGGCTATAGAGATTGGCGTCAATTAAGTTATATGCACCAACACCGGCATAACCAAATGTTGTTTCATTACATGCCCATGAAGTCCAGTTTATGATACCTGTTTTAACGGCATCATCTTCAGATGTCTGTTTTGCGCCCCACATCCACTTTGATAGGTCATTGAAACCTTTTTGAGCATCAAGACAGTCCGACTCAGTCATTGGCTTTGAAGATGTTGTAGTGAATGCCAGCTTTGCATACTTAGCAGCATTCGTATAGTCTTCAAGCCACATATAAAGGCGTGCCTTTAAACCATAAACACACGCGAGGTCTGGCAAGATGTTTGTTTTTTCTGTTGAAAACTTAATGTATTCTTCTGCTTTGTTCAAATCGTCCTCAATGAACTTTGCCATATCAGCACGTGTTGCACGTGGATTTTTGCGTGCATCGTTCTCGCTAATTGCGTCTGTTATGATAGGAACAGTAAGACCAGCAACATCCTTTCCGTTTTCATTTACCGACTTAACTTTCTTGTTGTCAAGGAACTCGTAAGTACGAGCTAGGTCAAGATAACAGAATGCACGGAAAGCACTGGCAATGCCGTAGTAGCCTTTCTGATCATCTGTACAATTGTTAAGGTCTATGGCTGCAATAACCTTGTTGGTAGTCAAGATAAAGCCATAGTAATAACTCCAAGGGTAGTTTGCGTAGATATAACGCTTGCCCATGTACTGATCGCATGCATAATTTTTAAAGTGACCATTATATTTTGTACCAATAGAACGGTCGCCAGTTTGCAAATCACGGATAATCATCATGGCACCATAGCCGAATGCTCCATGCCAATTTTTTTCATCTATGAGACTTTCATCTATATGATTGAAATATGCTGGCATTGCATATACCAATGCTCTTGTGGCAGCACTTGACGCACTTGCTTGATCTTGGGTTGCAAAGTGTGTTGGCTCAGTCTCGTCTTCGCAACTTGTAGTTACAAGTGCGATAGACAAGAGGCTAGCTCCTAATATATATTTATGAAATCTTTTCATATTCTATGTTATCTTTTAGTTTGTTAGAATGAAACTGATACACCACCAGAGATAGTGCGGATTGGTGAATAATATGCAGCAGTTGTTTCACCTGAGATAGACTGACGTGGGTCAAGACCCTGACGCTTTGACCACAACCAGAGATTGTTGCCTTGTACGTAAAGACGAACTTTAGTAAGACCGATACTCTGAATCAACTGCTTTGGCAAAGAATAACCAATAGTGAAGTCCTGAAGTGTCAAATATGATGCATTTGTCAAGAAACGATCAGACTGTGACGCTGTGTATGTGTCGTTGAACTGGATACGTGGAATATTAGAGCCTTTATTGTCTTCGCTCCAAGCATTCAGCATATCAGCGTGGAAAATATGACCATTGTCAAGTTTCATAGCTGATGCGTATGTACTATCATATACCTTACCACCAATCTGATAGGTAAAGTTTACTGACACATCAAGTCCCTTCCAGGTTAAGTTTGTTCCGAAACCTCCATATACAGGAGCAAGGGCAGTACCACAAAGGTGCTCTGTAGCTTCGGAGTACTTGTCGGTTTTTTCTTCGCCTGTTACGTTTCCATTAGCATCCTTTACGTCTTTCCAGTAAAGAGCTACTCCTGTTTCGGGATCCACGCCTGCATACTTTGGCATATACCAGTTGTAAAGTGCCTTGCCTTCACCGATAAAATAGTTGGTAGAAGCATAACCTCTAATACCATCAACGGTTGCTGTCTTACGTTCTTCAGGCAAACGGGTAATCTTGTTGCCGTAAGTGGTAAGGTTCAAGTTGATTCCCCATGTCAAGTCCTTGGTCTTGATGATAGCTCCATCAAAAGTGAACTCAAAACCTGAGTTGCGCATATCACCAATGTTTGCATAATAACCACCATAACCAAAAGAAGTTGGTAATGGGAAGTAGAATAACATATCTGTAGTCTTACGATAGAAGTACTCAATACTACCAGTCAAACGACTTCTGAACAAACTGAAGTCGATACCGGCATTGAAGTTGCCACCCTTTTCCCATGTGATATCTCTATTACCCATAGTCTTAGGAACCAATGATGGTTGGCCATTAGAGTTCACAACATCATAAGTATTCTGGTAGAGGTAGCGATCCCATCCATAGATTGGGTCTTGGATGTTGTCATTACCCTGCTCGCCATAGGAAGCCTTTAATTTCAACTCATCTATCCAAGATACATTGAAGAATTTTTCCTTAGAAATTAACCATGCTGCACCGAATGACCAGAAATTACCCCAACGGTTCTCTGGTGCAAAACGTGAAGAGGCGTCACGACGGTAAGATACAGAACCGAAGTACTTTTCTGCATAGTTGTATTGTACACGACCAAACCAACCTTCCGTATTATAGTCATCTGAATAAGAGTCTGCAGAACCGGCATTCACTGCTGCTGAAAGTTCTGGAATATCGAATGAATACATGTTGGTTTTGTATGCATCGAGAGACTGATAACGAGTACGATAATACTCATGACCCAACATGATGTCAACATCATGCTTGTCAAATGCATGATGCCAATCCAGCAACTGCTGATAGTTGTAAGACCATCTACGTGTATGAGCCTTTGTTACCTGACCATTTGATGCTGCATACTGACCATAATAAGGGTTGGTTGTTAATGTTGAACGAGCCTCAGAGTCCATTACGCTATTTGTAGATGTGAACTTGAAATCGTTCAAGAAGTGAATCTCTGCGAAACCTACAGCATTAAATGTGTTGCTCTCCTGATTATGAGTGTCAAGTTGGTTGGAACTTAATGGGTTTGCCTGTGAAATATATGGACGAATCATTCCATTAACTTCTCCATCTCCATAGTCGTATACATTAAGCTTAGCCTCCGAGTTGTAGAGGATATTACCTTTGCCATCGCGTACATACAGAGGATAAATTGGAGCTACAGTTGTTAAGGCAAACACGTTGCCTGATGAACCTGCTGCTCCATCATCATCTGTACTGAGATAGTTGGTGTTGGCATGTGAGTAGCTGAAGTTACCACCCATCTTCAACCATGGGCGCAACTGAAAGTCTGCCTTCAAACGACCTGTAAAACGCTTGTAATTAGAAGCTTTTGTGATACCATCATTGCTCAAATAGTTGGCAGAACCATAAAAAGAAGATTTATCTGTGCTTCCTGTTGCAGTGATTGCATACTCCTGGCGCAAACTGTTCTGATATGTAGCATCTGTCCAGTCATCTGGAGTAATCATGAAGTCCTGGCCTTTGTAGTTATAAACACGACCTAGTGTAGCGTTAGGGTTGATTCTACCATTAGAGCCAATCAGATATTGACCGTCTGGTACGGTATATACGTTGTAACCCAATCCGTAATCGCTATCAGAGCAAAGATTCTCGTTTGCCCATGCTACAGCAGACTCGTTGCCCATACCTTGTGCCTTTGCGTAATTGTAAAGGCCCTTGTACCAAGTCTCATAATATTTAGCAGGGCTCTTGACATATTTGTAATCCTGTGTAGCACGTGAGTTTGAACCCCACTTTGCATCTACGGTGATTGATGAAGAACCTTCCTTGCCAGTCTTTGTTGTGATGATGACTACACCATTGGCACCACGAGCACCATAAAGAGCGGCAGAAGCAGCATCCTTCAATACTGTCATAGAAGCAATATCGTTAGGGTTGATATCATTCATGTCTCCATCCCAAGGAGAACCATCGACAATAACCAATGGGGTGCTACCAGCATTGATTGAACTGATACCTCGAATACGGATTTTGAAATTTTCAACACCTGGCTGACCAGTTTGCGTGTTAATCTGTACACCAGAAACTTTACCTGTCAAAGCCTGAACTGGGTTTGAGTCTGCAACCTTAGCAATATCTTCTGTTTTCATGACTGCTGCTGAACCTGTAAAGGCACTCTTCTTTGCAGTACCATAAGCTACAACAATGACTTCATCCAAAGCCTTGTTGTCTGGATTCATAACAATTTTCATGTTAGATCCAGCCTTAACAGTTTGAGAGTTCATACCAATATATGAAATCTCTAGTTTGGCTCCAGCTGGAACATTCAATGAGAAGTTACCATCAACATCGGTAACTGTACCGGTATTGGTACCTGCTACTTTGATAGATGCACCAATGACTGGTTCACCATCCTCTGCAGAGGTTACTTTACCGGAAACTTGAGTTTGCGCCAACGCCATTCCTAAACTAAGGAAGAGGCAGGCAATAAACGTCATGAGTCTTTTTTCCATAAATCTCTCTCGTTTAATTAATTAATAAATATATAATGTTTTATATTTCTTTCTCACTACATATCCTCCCAACTTTTATTGAGCATGGGGGCTCATTTTTTGTCTCCAACTCTTATCCCGAACTGGTGGGGGTGGGTATGTTTCCATACCTTATTATATATAGGGAAGTATCTCAAAC
>JAJXBQ010000048.1:0-17652 GCA_021640525.1 Segatella copri | reverse complement strand
GTTTAAAAAAGGTAAATTGTAGGATTTTGTCGTGTGAATGTAGTACCTTTGCAAGCGAATTTATATTTTATAGTACGTATGAACAAGTCTTTAGCATTAGCTCATTTTCAGACGAGCTTTCAGTTTATCACGCATCAGAACGAGCGCTTCTCTTATCTCGAAGGAGCCTATCTGGCACTTATCGGAGGATGTGATTGGGTTCAGCTTCGCATGAAGGGTGCTACCGATGAAGAGGTTGAGCCTATAGCCCGTAAGTTGAAGTTGGCTTGCGAGGGTGCCGGTGCAACTTTTATCCTCGACGACCGTGTAGAACTCGTGAAGAAGTTACAGATAGATGGTGTGCATCTTGGCAAGAATGATATGCCGGTTGATGAGGCCCGTAAGCTCCTGGGTGATGAATTCATTATCGGAGGAACTGCCAATACATTTGATGATATTCGCCGTTTGCATGAACAGGGGGCTGACTATATCGGTTGCGGTCCGTTCCGCTATACTACTACCAAGGAGAAGCTCTCTCCGGTGTTGGGCATAGAGGGTTATCGCCAGATTATTGAGCAGATGAGGGAGAATAAAATCTCTCTACCTATGGTAGCCATCGGAGGTTTGACTCCAGACGATATCGATCCGCTTGCAGAATTGGGCATCGGTGTGGCAATGAGCGGTACCATCCTGAATGCGGAGAACCCTGTTACCATGACACGTCAGATTCATGACAAGTGTTTCGGATTATTCATGGAAAATCTCAATCATTTTTTTGAGAATCAGTAGAATGATACTCATAAATGATGATTTTGCATAGAAAAGAAAAGAAAGTTCTGGTTTTCTTCTCTTTTCTCATTTTATTGTTGTAACTTTGCATCCGCATTGCAAAACTGTTGCAAGCCAATTACAAATAATGAATTTAAAAGACATGAAATTAATAGTGGGAATTAACTTAGGAAATATAGGAAAAACAGATGCTGTCGGAAAGAACGAGAACATCATGATATACGCACCTTCAGATAAAGGTGCTTAAAAACCCGGGCACAAACGTGTTCGGGCTTTTTTTATTTTACTATATATAATAGGTGTAAAACCAACTCAAAATAGATAGTGTGTGCAAAATATATAATTATTAACTTTATAAAAAAAAAGTATTAAAATGATGAAAACAGAATGGAGAGGTTTCAAAGGAAACATGTGGCAGAGTGAAGTGAATCTTCGTGATTTCATTCAGAACAACTACACTTGTTATGACGGCGATGAGTCGTTCCTTGCAGAACCAACTCAGGCAACTAACACCCTTTGGGGTATGTTGAAGGAACTCCAGAAGGAGGAGCGCGCCAAGGGTGGTGTGCTTGATATGGAAACAGAAATCGTTTCAGGATTGACAGCTTATGGTGCTGCCTATATCGGTGAAGGTACCAAGGATTTGGAGAAAGTGGTAGGTCTTCAGACTGATAAGCCTCTTAAGCGTGCCTTCATGCCATATGGTGGTATCAAGATGGCAGAGCAGGCTTGTACAACATATGGCTATCAGCCATCTGAGAAGCTCCACGAAATCTTCCACAAGTATTGCAAAACTCATAATGATGGCGTATTCGATGCTTATACTCCAGAGATGAAGCTCGTTCGCCATAACCACATTCTTACCGGTCTTCCTGATACTTACGGTCGCGGCCGTATCGTAGGTGACTACCGTCGTGTAGCCCTCTATGGTATCGACTTCCTCATCGAGGAGAAGAAGAACGACCTCGCTAACATGGGCGACCGTGAGATGATTGACGAAGTAATCCGTCTTCGTGAAGAGGTTGCTATGCAGATCAAGGCGCTCAAGGGCTTGAAGGAGATGGCGCAGTTGTATGGCTACGATATCAGCCAGCCAGCTAAGAACGCTCGCGAGGCTGTTCAGTGGTTGTACTTCGGTTACCTCGGAGCTGTGAAGACTCAGAATGGTGCTGCGATGTCTGTAGGTCGTATTTCTACATTCCTCGACATCTATATCCAGCGCGATTTGAACGAGGGTACTCTTACCGAGGATGAGGCTCAGGAGCTTATCGACCACTTGGTTATGAAGTTCCGTATGGTTAAGTTCGCCCGTATTCCTTCTTACAACGAGCTCTTTACTGGTGACCCAGTTTGGGCTACTCTTGAGGTAGGTGGTATGGGTCAGGATGGCCGCTCAATGGTTACCAAGAACGACTTCCGTTTCCTCCACACATTGGAGAACATGGGTCCTTCACCAGAGCCAAACTTGACTGTACTCTATAGCTCTCGCTTGCCAAAGGCATTCAAGCACTACGCTTCTCTGATTTCTGTAAAGACAAGTTCTATCCAGTATGAGAACGATGACGTAATGCGTCCAGTTTGGGGTGACGACTATAGCATCTGCTGCTGTGTATCTGCTACACAGACAGGTAAGGAGATGCAGTTCTTCGGTGCACGTGCCAACTTGGCTAAGTGCTTGACCTACGCTGTTTCTGGTGGTGTTGATTCAAAGACACGCGAGCAGTGCGGTCCTAAGTATCGCGCCGTTGAGGGTGATGTATTGACATACGATGAGTTCATGCCACGTTTCATGGATATGATGGACTGGTTGGCTGGCGTTTATGTGAAGACATTGAACCTCATCCACTACATGCACGATAAGTATTTCTACGAGGCAGCAGAGTTGGCGCTCATCGATACAGATGTTCGTCGTACTTTCGCTACAGGTATCGCTGGTTTCAGCCACGTGGTTGACTCTATCTCAGCTATCAAGTATGCCAAGGTAAACATCGTCCGTGATGAGACCGGTTTCCCTCTCAGCTTCAAGACCAAGGGTGACTTCCCACGTTACGGTAACGATGATGAGCGTGCTGATGAGATTGCAGTATGGTTGCTCAAGACCTTCATGAACATGATCAAAAAGCATCATACATACCGCAATTCTGAGCCTACTACATCTATCCTGACTATCACATCAAATGTAGTATACGGTAAGTACACCAGCAACATGCCTGATGGTCGTCCAGCCGGTGCTCCATTGGCTCCAGGTGCTAACCCATCTTACGGTGCAGAGAAGAACGGTCTCTTGGCTTCATTGAACTCAGTTGCAAAGTTGCCATACGAGTATGCTCTCGATGGTATCTCTAATACTCAGACCATCAGCCCAGGTGCCCTCGGACACAACGACGAGGAGCGTGCCCAGACATTGGTAGGTGTATTGGATGGTTACTTCAACCAGGGTTCTCACCACCTGAACGTGAACGTATTCGGTATCGACAAGCTTAAGGATGCGATGGAGCACCCAGAGAAGGAAGAGTACCAGAACTTCACCATCCGTGTAAGTGGTTACGCAGTTAAGTTCATCGACTTGACACGCGAGCAGCAGCTCGACGTAATCGCTCGTCAGGCTCACGAGAGACTCTAAGGAAGTGAAGAATGAAGAGGGAAGAGTGAAGAATTCTCTTGTCTCTTTGTAACATATAGATTGCCCGCTAGATTTTCTTTTCGAGGATATTTAGCGGGCATTTTAGCTTATTTAACTGCAAAATAGAGCAAGATATTGATAAATTTACTATCTTTGCGCTATGAAACTAAATAATGAACAAAAGAAAGCCCTTTATGAAGAGGGTTATAAATTCTGTTTTGATGTTGTCAAGCTCATTCTTGGTGGTGTCATTTTTGCAGGAATTATGCAAGATAATATAGATAGAACTAGGTTGTATGCTTGGGGCGTTTTCTTTATGGTCTTGATAGTTGCATTAGGAATGTATTTTATAATAAAGTCTAAAAATAAAAAGAAATAATTATGGATGTAGTTGATTTTTTGGGTCTCGTCACTGCTCTTATAGTCGTTCCTGGGCTTGCTTTTATTCTTTGGGATAATTACCAAGAGAAGAAAATTGGCGCATGAAAGGATTTGTTCACAGCATAGAGAGCTTTGGTTCTGTAGATGGACCAGGCATCAGATTTTTGATTTTCCTGCAGGGGTGTCCGATGCGCTGCCAGTTCTGCCATAACCCGGATTCATGGAAGACGGGAGTAGGTGAGGAATGGACAGCTGATGACCTGCTGGATAAGGCAGAGCGATTCAAGAGTTATTGGGGAGACAAGGGCGGTATTACCGTAAGTGGTGGAGAAGCCCTGATGCAGATAGACTTTCTCATCGAACTTTTCGAGAAAGCCCATCAGCGTGGCATCAATACCTGTCTTGATACATCAGCGCAACCATTTAGGAAAGAGGGTGCTTTCTTCGATAAATTCGAGCGTCTGATGACCGTTACCGATACTGTTCTTCTTGATATCAAGCATATCAACGATGAAGAGCATCGTAAACTCACCCGCCATTCAAATGTAAACATACTGGATTGTGCACGATATTTAAGCGAGATACACAAACCAGTATGGATTCGTCACGTCCTGATTCCAGGTATTACCGACAAGGATGAATACCTCTATCAGCTGCGTGATTTTCTTTCTACACTCTCTAATATTGAGCGTATAGATGTCTTACCCTATCATACGATGGGTATCTACAAGTATGAGAAACTAGGTATTGCCTACCCGCTGGAAGGCATAGATCCTCCTACTAGTGATCGCATAGCTCATGCAGAAGCAATCTTGCAAGAGGCACTTTAGCTTCTTGCAAGACTGCTTAGATGAGCATCTAGCGAGCTGGTGAGACGGGCTTTGATGATAGGCTTTGTGATGTAGTCGTTTACTCCAAGCTCATAGCATTCATCCACATTATCCTTGTTGCTTAACAGGGAAACCACGATGATGACCATTTCACTTTTCGAGTATTTAGAGCGTACATAGTCTATTACGTCCCACCCATTTACATGTGGCATCATCAAGTCGAGCAGTATCACGTCCGGCTTGAATGAGTCAATCAGTTCAATGGCTTCTTTTCCGCCATTTGCAGTTTTCACGTCGATGTCAAAGTCCTTTATCATTTCAGAAATAGTTTTAATATTTTCTGAAATATCATCGACGATTAGCACTTTGTTCTTTTCCATTTTTCACTGGTTTATTATATAGGTTCTTTCCGATCTTGAAGATCTAGTTTCTTGGCTTGTGAATGCCGTAGATGTCGCACATGAATCCTTTATCAGTGATTAGATTGTTCATGTTGATACTGTCGAACATCTTGTGATGAGTACCGATTACCACAATCTGATACTCTTTTTCCAGAACTTTAGGATCATCTGTCACCTTGATGTTATATTCTTCTTTTACTTCCTTTGCGTCTACCAATGGATCGTAGAGTGTGGTTTTGTAACCTGCTCCTACCAGGTTGATATAGAGATCGGCTACTTTTGTGTTTCTGATATCATCGCTGTCTGGCTTGAACGAGAAGCCGAGAATCAGCACGTTAGTCTCCGGAGCCTTGAACTTTCTGCTTTCAGATGCATTCTTTATCTTTCCTGCCATCCATACCGCCATCTGCTCGTTAACCTCGCGGGCTGTAGAGAGCAGCGATGGTACCACGTCAACCTCCTGTGCCTTGTTAATCAGGTAGTATGGGTCTACCGCGATGCAGTGGCCGCCAACGAGTCCTGGAGTAGCTGGCACAAAGTTCCATTTTGTGCTTGCTGCCGCCGTTACGTCTTCAATGTTGATGTTCATCTTGTCGAAAATCTTTTCCATCTCATTGAAGAAGGCTATCTGCACGTCTCTCTGGCAGTTCTCCATCAGTTTACATGCCTCTGCTATTCTGATACTCTTCGCCTTGTAGGTGCCATGGGTAAGTACTGAAGCATAGAGACTGTCGATGATAGCTGCTGCTTCGGGTGTAGAACCGCTGGTAACCTTCACGATGTTCTCGATGGTATGAACAGTATCGCCCGGGTTGATACGCTCTGGCGAGAAGCCTACAAAGAAACTCTGGTTCAATTTCAATCCTGATGTAGATGCCAGCAATGGAGCGCAGACCTCTTCTGTCAGACCTGGGTAAACGGTACTCTCGTAGACTACGATATCACCTTCTTTCAGAATCCTGCCAACCTCAGCTGTAGCATTGCGCACGCAACTGATGTCTGGCTTGTTCGATTTGTTCACCGGTGTCGGTACAGCTATGATATACACATTACACTTCTTCAGGTCATCAATATTGCTGGTCAGTTTCAGCCCCTGTTCCAATGCCTTGCATACAGTTTTGTTGTCTGTCATTGTACTTTTGGCTAACTTGGCTACCTTTCCTGCTTTGATGTCATATCCCCATGTATCGTATTTCTTTGAGAATAAGCATGCTAGTGGAGTACCAACATACCCCAATCCTATTACTCCAATCTTAAACTCAAAAGACTTGTTTATCATATACTATATTCTGTTTATGTTTTATAATGTTGTTTCTTTTATTGGGAGCTCCCTGCTGTATGTACGTTACAGCAAGTAACTCGGATCTTTTAGATTCCTTCGAGCTGAGCATAGCGCGAAGTCTTCTCAGGGTTCCAGGCGTCCTTGTAAGAACGTCGGAAGAAGATCTCTTGCAGATGAGCCGACAGTCGGGCGATACGCAGGAAATAACCTGTATAAGGCGACATCAGTGGCAGGTATCTGTAAAGGAACCACACGTCTTTCTTTCTTTCTGAAACCATCAGCACCAGGATGAAGGCAAGCTGTGAGAAGCATACTCTGATAAAGTAGCCCAGTGCCAGCACTTCAATGATGTGCGTGTTAAACGTGATGGCGAGCTTGATGATATACCACAACCACAGAAAATTGAGGAAGCAGTCGAAAACCACACTCTCCATATTAGATAACCAGTTAAGGATACTCCAGTTCTTTGTAGGCAACAGAATGTCGGCATGCTTGCGTAGACGGAATCTCACGAGCGAGCGCGACCATCTGATGCGCTGATGATACAGCTTATACCATTTGGTAGGCACATTGGTCATACAGATGGCATCTTCGGCAAATTTCACTTTATATCCGGCTTTACGGATCTTCTGTGTCATGTCACCGTCCAGTCCCGGTCCTATGTCCCAATAGCCCACTTCCTTCAGTGTCTTTCTTTCGAAGGCTCCGAACGCTCCCGAAATGATGTGGTAGATACCCAGTTCGCTGGTTACGATACGTCCCACCTGTATTCGCTTCAGGTATTCGAAAGCCTGCAGCGATGAGCAGATGGTCTCCTTGTAGTTGCGCACTTTCACACATCCTCCTACGCCCTTTACCATTCCGTCGATGTAGAAGGGGAGTAGAATCTTCTCCAGTGCATCACGGTCGAGCGAAGAGTCGGCATCCAGACATACGATGTATTTGCCTCTTGCCATCTGGGCTCCATAGTTGCTGGCGGCAGCTTTACCGCCTCTTGTATCCAACCTCAGGTAGTGGGTGATATACCCGGCCCGGTAGAGGTCGTTGCAAATCAGTTTGGTGTCGTCGTCGCTACCATCGTCTACCACGATGATTTCGTAGTTGCGGTAGGTTTGCTCAGCCAGCGAGTTCACCATTTTGAATATATGTTTGCCTTCGTTCTTTCCCGGTACGAGGATGCTTACGAGTGGATTCTCGCGGTACAGGAAGTACTTGGCATATTCTTTCTCTTTATCTATCCGGTTTCTCTTCATCAGTCGGTTTCCTATTACGAGATATTCCAGGATATAATATCTTGGCATCTCGATGAAGAAGAGAAACCAGTAGGTATTCACGATACTGCTAAACGATAGCGTGCTGATCCAGTCGAAGAAATCGTTCAGATGTTCTGCTATGCTAAACATACGCTTTTCCCTTTCTTCTTGATGGCTTATCTCAGCACGGTGAGCGCCAAGAGGGCCATGATTATGAGTATACCTGCGATGGTGACAAGGATGGCAACGAGTTTCTTGTAGAGCACGATGCGTTTCTGTATCTTGTCGTTTTCATCTTCCTTCGGCTCCGTATCAAGCAGCTCTTCCTGCGGCTTCACCTCTTTCTCTTCTTCCTTCATCAGAGGTTCTTCTGAGTAGCTGCAGTAGTCGTCTGGAGTCATATCCACATATTGCAGTTTGTTGAAGAACTCGTCATAGTTGTTGGCGATGGTCTTCGTCTTGGTTTCGAGCATACAGCAGATAATCTCATCAGGTTCTATCAGGTTTGCCAACTTTCTGATGGCTACCGACATCTCCTTGCTCAATTTCTGCTGAGCCTCTTCCACCGTTTCGCCCTGTTCATAGAGGGTAGAGGATACATAGAAGATATTGTTGTAGTAAGATACCTTGTGATTAGAGAAGAGTCTGCAGAGTCTGCCCTGTATACTTTCCTTTATCTTGATGGTATCTTTGTTTCCATCTATAATCCATATCTTTCCTACCATGACCGAGAGTTCATCCTTGCGGTAGGTTTCCATCAGCTGGCGTCGCAGTCGGTTTATCAGCAGGTAATATTCCATGAAGTTATCATAGATGTTCACCATGTTGTTGAACATGATGTTGCCGCTGGTCAGCGCTTGGATTCCTTCTTCCGTTATCTCGTAGTCTACTACGTCTCGTGGCACCAGGGCGTTTACCGGATAGGTGCTCTGGCAGTAGCAGCAGGTTGACTTGGTGATAGGCGAGGTAAACGAGTTCTCGCAGTCGTTGCAGGTATATACCACGGCTGGTCTGTCATAGTCAACACCGATGTGGCGCAGTTTCTTGTGACACTTCGGACAGATAAGCATACCGCCCACATTGTAGCTGCTCTCCGGCGATACGTTGGCGCAGCTGAAGTGGTGGATGATGTTCTGAATCTTCAGGTTCGAACTTCCGCACTTCGGACAGCACTCCGTATAGAGCAGGTGAGAGTGGTTGCACTTAGGGCAGAGGTGCTCCTTGAGCAGGAAGCGGTGAATGCGCAGTGCTCCAAACTCCACCATAGAGTCGATGAACATGAACATCTCGTTGAGATGGAAGAGACCCATACTGTGATAGTGTTCGAAGATTGGGTTGATATATCCCAAAGACGATTTCTCCAGCAGTCGGTGTCCCATGATTCGCTGGTCTCTTGAGAGCAGGTATCTCAGGATATTGGCAAAGAGCTGGTTAGGCTGTGTAGGACGGCTGGTTTCGCTTTTTACACCAAACTTCTGTCTTGCCATCTTGATTTTGTCAATAATCTCGTATACCTTTTCATTGTTCATGTCGCTCACATAGGCATCGATGATATAGTCGATGATCTGTTCTTTTCCCGATAACGCCGTATTGACGAATATCGGTTTGTAGCTACATTTCCACGATAAGATTGGACTGGCTCCATACAGTATGGCATGGAACGCACGCTCACTCTTCGTATTGATGTAAACACAATCGAAGTAGTCGGGTTGGATATCTGGTGTCGAGTCGATATCTATGTAGCTATCGATAGTGAGCACCATGTCTCCACGTTTGTTTCTTCTAAGTCCAATCATTCTTTATTTCGTTTTATCTTGATGATTATTGGTGTCGCTCGAAATCATGTTGCTTCGCTTCACGTTTTCGTTCTTGCCCACTGGGATGGTGTACATCGGCAGCGGTTTCGGATCGAGCATGGCACCAATCTTGTTCACTCTGATTCTTACTGGCAGTCTGTTACTCATTACCCATGCCGGAACTCTCTGGTTAGGGTTCAGGGTGAAGACGGCAACCACTGCGTTGGCATCATGCGAGAAGTTGCTCTGCAGATGCTTTGGAATTTCCTCTACTCTCAGACCTACCATCTGCAACTTTGCCTGCAGCTCCAGGTCTTTGTTGATGATGATGTCGGCATCGTCAGGACTTTCCATATACTTCACCATGTCGTTGGGTACGTATGCGATTACGCCCAGATGACAGTCGGCATAGTCGGTATGCTGGATCACCATCACTTCTTCGCTCTTGAACACCAGTGTCTTGTCGCTCACATTAATCTTTGTGATGTAAGCATCGGCAGGTGCACAGCAGTAGTGTATCAGTCCCGGGTTGTAGATACTGGTGTTAGAGTAAGGCATGGCAGCGTTTGCCATGCCTGCACCTCTGCGGCTCATGAAGTTATAGGTGGTGTTCTTAGCCTGTGCGTAGATTTCCACCTTGTTAGCCTGCTTTCTCAATTCCTCTTCTACCTCGGCAATCTCGGCATCCAGTGCATTTCGCTTGGTGTTGTCGGTAAGACCGTAGTAGATGTCCGAACTTTCAGATGCTTTCTGTTTTCTCAGTTCGGCAAGTCGGGTACGCAGCACCGGAATCTCCTGCTGTGCGAGTTTAGCCTGTACCTCCATGTCGTGAGTCTCCTTTACGGCAGAAGGCAGGATGTTCGGGTCGTATTGGTTCACAATATTACCTAGCAGTACATAAGAGTAGAGCGTATCTCCCTTATGTACCACTTCACCCATTTCTTTGTTCACCTTAAGGATATAGATGTCGTCAACGGCACTGATACGGTTTTCATCGAGGGTTATATAACCGTCGAAGGTTGCCCATATCATACGAGTGACAATATAGTAGGCGGCAAGCACGATAACCAGCAGGAAGATCAGGGCAAAGACAATCTGCTGTCTGGCAAGGCGGTGACCCTGCGACTTCAGCAAGTCTGCCATCGCCTGTTCTTGTGGCGTGCCATTATATTGGAATTCATTCATATTCTAGTTTCCTTACATTCAAAGTTCTATTTCTTTGAAGATGTTGTTGTTGTCATAGATGCTCACGGCTTTCTCTATATTGATGATAGCGAGGGCCCGGTTCTGCATAAGTTTGTACATACGCTCCATACTTTCCAGGAGTCCCGTATATTCGTCCATACGCATCAGATAGTTGTATCCCTGCTTCTGGTTCTGGTAGGCAAACCGCCGCATTTCGATATATTTGCCGGTCTGGTCTATATGGAAAGCCTCTGTGGCTATAGCCTTGTTCAGGTTGTCTATCTTCTTGAGCAGGATGCCTACCGACTGTTTTATTTCCTTCACATCGGTACCGCGGCTGCTGCGTATGATTTCCTTCTGGGTCTCCAGTGCCTGTCGTTTGCGTGGCGTTTCGTTCCATATAGGAATGGTGAATCTCACGCCCACGTCGGCATTGTTCGAAATCTTGTTGTTGCTCTGCCAGTAACTCGACCATCTTGCAAATGGTGTGAGTCGGGTAGTGCTTAAGTAGTTGGTCAGCTTGCTGTCGTTGTCAGCAATCTGTTCTTTCACCATCATGATGCGTGCATCCAGACTTTCCTGGTTCAGATGGTTCCAGAGGGCTGTTGTGTCTACCACAATCTTGGTTGGTTTGATGCGGTAGATAGGCTTGTTGCTGATATCTCTGTCTGTGCAGAGCACGGAGATGTCATATTCAGCCTCCAACTTATCGTTCATCACTTTCAGCATCTTGTCGTTGCTGATTCGGTCTTTTTCCAGCATATACTGGTACGCTTCGTTCATGATGTCGAGGTTGTCCAGTCTGTGTGCTATGACAGTACCGATATAGAAATTATATTGTTCGGTCAGCTCATCGGCTGCCTTTTCATAGATGTCTGCAGTTTGGCGCTTTTTTATTTGCAAGCGGTCGAGTTCATTGGCAAGAGCAATCTTCGTTCTTTTCTCCTTGCCTTGGTAGAACTTCGAGTTGATGATGTTCCATCCCAGTTCGGCTTGAACCTTCATCTTATATTTTGATACCTCTTTTGCATCGTCTTCATCAGAATCGAAGTACGCGTCAGGTCGGGCATAAACCTGTCCGGTCACTTCCAGACCGTTGTGTCTGTTGAGCGCTAGGTGCTCATGTGCAGTTTTCGACCAGAACAGAGAGTCGGTCTTGTTGATATCAGCGTGATGCTGATTATTGAGTCCCAGCTGTATGACTGGAGCTTTCACCCATATAGGGTTTTTGATGAGAGTGTCGAGTTGTGCGAAGCGCTGTTTGAAGTGTCTCAGTACATTATCGTTCTTCAGATTCTCATATACGAGCATCTTAGGGCTGAAACTTTTCGGCTTTTTGCCTTTCGTCTGAGCCATAGCGCTTTGTGCTGCCATGAGAAGTAGCAGAGCTGTAGTTGAGTAAAGTATTATTTTTCGCTTCATAATGAGTTATTAAACACGATGAATGCAGCTGCGAGCTGTTGCAGCTGCATTCATCTCGTGTTTCTTATATTTGATAAATCACTTACTTTGTGCCATAATTGGTATTATTTCCAGATGCGGCACCATCAATGAGCTTCATGACACGGAGTCGGCTCTTACCATATGCCACATAGATATAACCTCCATCCAGTGTGACATAGTTGGCAGACATTCCTGCTTCTGCTCTCTTCTTGACAACCTTTACAGGTTTGCCGTCTTCCATTTTGTTCTTGTCAAGAACTACCAGTCCATAACTTCCGCAAGCCAGGTAGATGTAATTGGCATCGTATGTTACACCATTAGCATATCCCTGTGGAACCTTGGTGTTGGCAGTGAGCGGAGCTCCCCAGTTCCATACTTCCTTACCTGTGGTAAGGTCGTAGCAGGATAAACCCTTGGCACTTCGGCAAACGTAGATATGATTGCCGTCGATGGCTATTGTATTCTTACCGTCGTTAGGAGCTATGCTGCTTACGTTGATGGTTCTTGCTGGTGTTGCTGTAAGAATGTCGGCACCTAATGGGAAGACCTGTAGTGCACCACTTACAGCCTCATCGTCACTTTCTACTTCGTTGTTGTAGTGGAGTGTAACAATATACTGGTTGTTCAGTGCGATGTGCTTAGCCTTGCCTGGCGTTTCTTTCTTGCCGATTAAATCCAGCGTGTTTGCATCATATACTCCGTATCCTCTGGTAGTTGCCACCATCAGTTTGTTTCCGTCTCTTACGATACAGTTCTCGTCTGATTTTGCCAAACCTGTATGTTCCCAATCTACGATGGTGAGAGGGTTCAACGTGGTAGTCTCATCGATGTCCTTTACTTCTGTGTTGAGAAGTCCGTTGCTATCTAATGCAATTCTACCCATCATACCGCCATTGGTTGAGTGACCGGCAATATATACGTACTTTGTAGCATCTTTGCCGTCCACCATAAGGTGGTTGAAGTCGTAGAGTTCCTTCTTGTCTTGCAGATACTGCAACATGGTTGTCTGGTTGTTTTCTGTTTTAAACACTTCGATACAACCTCCAGTCTTCTTGCTTGGATCTGCCTGGTTCTCTTCGTTGGTGTGGTACGACATGTATAATTTGCCATTATATGGCTGAATACATGTTGCAGAGATGTCGTGAGTATGATTTGTATAATCGATAACAGTAATCACATCTATCTTCTTGCCCGGTTCTGGTGGAGTAGGAGTTGGATCTGTTGTTGTGCCGTCACATGATGTTGGAACAACAGGATTATTATACATTTCATATCTCTTTGTACAGTCAGAAAGACCTGGAGCGTATGTATAAGTTGCCGTTTTATCATTGTTGGTAAACTTGTCGCAGTCCATATAGATAACGCCTCCGCTTCCGCTAGTTCTGAAGATATAGCAGGTTGAGAAATATGCGTAGGTTCCCGGAGCAATAAGAATATTGCCGGCATCATTTTTTCCGTTGTATTTCACCTCTGCTGCTCTGAAGATGGCATTTGCATTATCTCCTTGAAGAATAATTTTACTCTCACCGGCTGGATAATCTTGATTGTGACCATTATTATCATTCTTGTATGTTCCCTTACAATCGATGACGCTGTTATTTACCAGATAGATGGTACTTCCCGCACACTGGTCGATAGCTCCCGTCTTCAGATTGTTGACGTGTAACTCTGCTCCATTTGAATTGAGGACTGTCTTGTCTGTAACTTCAAAGGAGCAAGCATAAAGCTTAGGAGCTGAACCTTGAATGGTCAGCTTGTTGGCTTTTGCCTTTCCGTTGATGTTCATGATGCAGCCGTCTATCTGTATATCCTGGTTTTCTGTACCAAGCAAATCGCCTTGGATATTGATTTTTGCATCAGACTCAGTAGCCAGTTTACCTACGTTGGCATCGCCGCCCACATAAAGCAATCCTTGAACTTTCAGTTCATTTTTTACTTCAATGTTTCCGGTAGTAAAGTAGGCATCCCCTTTTTCCAGATACATGTTGGTGCCCTCTTTTTTCAGAGTTCCACCATAATTGTAGCAATATACTCCTGTATTATTGAAAAGAGCAGTGTTATTGTTGTCTATATGTAATGTTCCTCCTTCGAGGATGTAGATTTTTCCTTTTTGTGCGGCATTATTTATCCAGGCTGAATTATTCCAAAGATTTTTTGAAGTCAATTCGCCTTCGATAAACAGAGTGGCTCCGTTCATGTTGAGCTCACTGCTTATTTTTGTGCCTTTCTTGATGATGTAGGTCTTGGTACCATCCAGTCCCTTACATCCATCGTTGTTTTTGATTTCTATAGCTCCGTTATGGCTAGGCAGGCTAGGCATTTCATAAACGTCGCTCAGATTGGCTGTAGTTGCGCCTGCAGCTCTTGTTGTAGCTTTCGCTTTGTAGTTGATAACGCTACCTGCTAATTCCTGAGGGTCGGTGATGGATGTCACTTCTTCACCTATTATGTTTTTTGTGACTTCACCAGGGTTTGGAACGAAAGGGTTGTCATTAGAATCGCTACAAGATGCCAGGAGCATTGCTGCGAAAGAGAAAGTAACAAGTTTTGTAAAATGATGTTTCATGTTAATCTTTCTTTTGTCGTTTTTGTGTATAAATTAGCTTTCACCTTTTTGCTATTGTTCTAGCCTTTAAAGGTTTGTTCTCCCGCACCCGTTAATTGGGGGGCGGGAGAACAGAAGTATTTAGTTGGTTACTTTGTATTAACCAACTTGAAGATCTGAACGCGGCTGCGACCGTAAGCTACACAGATATAATCCTTGTAAAGGGTTACATAGTTAGCTGAGTTGTAGCTCTCCTTGCCATCATAGAATGCACGGCGACGGGCTACAACGTTCTCACCCTTAGCCTTGGTCTTGTCCAATACAACGAGTCCATAACCGCCACATGCTACGTAAATGTATTTTGAATCTACTGCAACACCGTTTACGCGACCGATAACCTTGTTACTTTCGCCTATAGGAGCATCGAACAATACTGTAGGATTGCCATTTGCATCGTAGCGTACAAGTCCGCCGTCACCCTGGCATACGTAAAGGTTTGTACCATCTACAGCGATGGTGTTTTTACCATCAACAACACCCACTTTACCTTCTGTGGTATAGCTCTGAGGATTTTCCAGATTGATGTTGTTAAAGATGTTGACAGTACCTGTAGTTGTACCATTTGCCTCCAAACCATAGAGTTTGTCATTGCCAACAGCTACGAACTTCACGTCATTTGTTGTGAGGTGTGGAGTACGCAGGGTGAATGTAGAGTTGTAAACCTGATAACCCTTGTTTGTTGCCAAAACGAAGTTGTCTTTATACTTGACTACACTATTGGCATCAATGCCATTGTTTGGATTTGTCTTGTCGATAGGGTAGGTAACAAGCTTGGTGTCGCTCAACTGACCATTTGATAGATTAGCATAACCCAGGAAAGCACCTTCCTTGTAAGATGTAGCAGCAACGTAGAAGCGGTTGCCGTCAATCATGCCATAGTTTACATCCAATCCTCCCTGAGCTGAAACAGCCTGATCGAGAATAAGATTCTTACCGTCGATATGAGCAACTTCCAATCCGCCTCCCATATGACTCTTATCATTGCCCTGGGTGTGGTATGTAACATACAACTTGTCGTTAGCAGCCTGGATAGATGTTGCAGAGAGGGTATTCTCTGTAACTCCAGCTGCAGAGAACAAATCCAGTTTTGGCTTATTGCTCAAGTTCTCTGTTGTTGCAGTCAATTCATAACCATATTGCTTGTTATCAGCATCTTTCAACTTAACAAAATCACCTGTGGTAGCTTTGTCATAGTCGAGGTATGATGCTGCAATGTCAAGATCCTCTGCTGTAGGAAGCTGGTTCTCGCCATTAAAGCATTTTGTGAACTGGAACAGGAAGGTAGCACCTTCTGCAGGAGTATCGAATGCCTGGATGTTTTCTGCACCATCGTTGTGGAACTCGTCTGCCTTAACAATAGCTAAACCGCCAGCTTTTTCCAGGCTGATTTGGCCTTTTGCATTGTTATAAGAGATAAGCTTGTTAACATTGATAACACCCTTGTCCGCAATGTTGATCTTGCAGGCACCCTTCAGGATGAGCTGTGCTTCACCTACCTTAGTTACCTTCTTGTGGGTATCCTTTTCGTTCAAGGTAACATTGATGTAGTTGGCATCAATTTGTGAACCGGCATTCATGGTCAATATATTGGTAACCTTGATTGCGCTGTTGTCGCCAGCCTTCAGATAACCATTTGTGTTGAGGTTCAGATCTGCTGTCTTCAGGAAACCGCCGATTTGCAGGTTACCATTGATGTTAACAGTAGTAGCATTCCAAACGTGAGCTGATGCATATACGTTGGCACCTTCCTCAACGTTTACTTCTGTACCACGGATAGAACCGATGATACATGCCTTTGAACCAGTCTTGAAGGTGATTTTCTGTGTAGGACTAGCTGCTGTAATCTGTCCTAAACCAGACTTGAGTTCCTTCTTTTCAACAGCGTTGCCATTTTCATCAAGGCCGCTGGTAATACCTCGCCAAGATGAATACAGATTACCTTCGATGACGATGTCTGCTGCAGGGTCTTCAGTCTTGACATAACCAAGTTCGTTATAGACAGTAACTCCCTGCTTGATCATTGAACCAGTGCCTTTGAAAATCAGGGAACCGCCCTTCTTTACAACGATTGTTGCGTTTTCGAAAGTATTTGCAGAATATATTAATTTTGCATCTCCATTTACGAAGATAGTTGCATTCTTGATAGTGTTCTTGGTAAAGTCACAATTGCCAGCATCTTTCTTTAAGTAGAAAATGCCGTCTTCCAGGTTGTCGTTACTAAAAGCCTGAGTAGCTGAAGCAGGCTGCACAGGTATAGTGCTCTCTTCGTCCTTGTTGAGGTCTGTTACGAAATTTGCGTCATTGGCTGCTCTTGTACCAAAGAACTTACGGGCATTAGCTGTTGTGTTCTTGTAGTTGATGACGCTAGAAAACAGAGACTCTCCGCTGTTAGTGAGGTCGAGAGTTGTGGCATCTACCTTAGCTGGAGATGAACCTCCTGTAGGATCACTTGTGTTGTCGCTACATGATGCGAATACGAATGCCGCCAAACCGATGGCAGCAAGCTTAGAATTGAATACTTTCATATCTATTTTAGTTTAAATTGTACTTTCAGTTTTTGTTTGATACCATTTACTTATATTTTTGTCCTCAAGCTCGTTGCTTTTTTAGGTAGTTTGACTATCATCATTTCGCATACACTCACAAGTGGCTCTTAGACGCTGCAAATTTAATGAAATTATTTCATAAGTAGTAGTTTTCTAAGGTTAAATAAACTTAATTCGCTATTTTTTGTTCTGATATTCATTAGGTTGGTTTGGTGTGGGCGGTAGCGAATTGGCTCTTCCGCTTGTCAAACGATAACTATTTCTGAACTCATTAACCCGAAAATTACTCCGAAAGATAGCAGAATATCTCCGAAGAATACGATAATATCTCCGAAAGATAGCAGAATATCTCCGAAGAATAAACCAGGAAAACAAATGTTGGGAATACGATGATGGATATGTGTTGTGGTGACGTGGTGAAGGGTGAAGGGTATATTTTAAATCTTATATATATATTCTTTTTTTAGGATTTTTGGAAAAACCGGAAAGTCAGAAAAATGAAAAAACGGATTTTTTCCCTTGCCGCGCGTATATATAAA
>JAJXBQ010000047.1:0-17686 GCA_021640525.1 Segatella copri | reverse complement strand
ATTTATATATAGGTTTCTGATATATTTATATAGAAGTTCTGATTCCCTATCTTTTGTTCAAAACAGAATCAATTTTTTCTGTTACCAGTTCAGGAGAGATATTCTTCATACATGCGAAGTCTCCCCTAGCGCAAGGCTTGTTACCATAGATACTGCAAGGGCGGCAAGGTAAGTCAAGCTGTACGGCATTGGTAGGATCCTGATGCCAGCCCATGAAACCTGCGTATGGATGTGTAGCTCCCCAAATGCTTACTACAGGAGTGTTAACAAGCGATGCCAAGTGCATATTGGCACTATCCATGCTCACCATAACGTGCAGATGACTCATCAGGATGAGTTCCTGTTTCAATCCGTTAAGATGAGAAGAAGCGTTAATGAGTTGTGGATACTTCTCAGCCCAGTCGTTCATCACTGGTGTTTCGTCTTTGCCTCCACCGAAAAGGAAGATATGAGCGTGTGGATGATTGTGGATAAGTCGCTGGATAACTTTTTCCATCAGTTGTATCGGATATATTTTTCCCTCGTGTGCAGCGAAGGGAGCAATACCGATCCACGGCTCTGTTATGTGCTTGTCTTCTAGTGAGATAGTATTCTCTCCTACTCCGAACACCTCCTGTGGTAAGATACTTAAATCTCCTTGTTTTCCATCCCCATAGATAGATGTGAAATCCATGTGGATAGGATATCCAAGTTGTGCAAAAACATCAGCATAGTTTTGGAACGATGTAGGTTGCTGAACAAGTTTTTTACCATTAGAAGCTACCAGCTTGCGTTTTCCCTTGCGATGTTTGTCAATATGTGCAACCTTGAAGTTATCCAGGTTGAAGCGCATACGCAGATAATCGGAACGCAGCACGCTATGTAAATCGGCTATTGCTGTAAACTGTTTGGCTATCAATCGGCGATAGAGTGCGTTGAGTCCTTTCACCCCTTTGTATTCCTCCTTGATATCAGCTTCCATAAAGCCAACGTTAGGAGCCAAGTCTTCAAAGAAAGGACGGGCAAAGGGACGACTGAGCACAGTAATTCTTACTTTCGGGTATTGTTTGGCCAAAGATTGAATTACAGGTACGGTCATGGCTACATCGCCCATGGCTGAAAATCTAATTACCAGGATATGCTCAGTTTTCATCGTTTTTTTCTTCTATATATAATATAAGGTGAAAAAAGAGAGCCATACCTCTTATTATATAATAAGGTGTATGCGCTCTCCTATTCTGTTTTTTTTATTTCTTGTAGAGTACAGGATTGGTTGAAGGATCGTTGTACATCTTCATCTGTCGGTAAACCTTCATGTATTTGCGTCCAGCCTCGATATCTTCCAAGAGTTGGTCGATAGCTGTAGAAAGGTCTACCTGCTGTTCCAGGAGTACATCCAGTTTGGCTTGGCATTTCGCTTTGTGCTCAGCCGAAGCTTCCGGGCGTTCCACCTGCTCCTTCATGTGATAAATCTTGAGGGCAAGAATACTCAAGCGGTCAACAGCCCATGCAGGACTCTCAGTGTTGATGCGTGCATCATCCTGAACCTTCACGTCTTTGTATGTTTCGCGGAAGTAAGTATCGATTTGCTCAACGAGGTCTGTTCTGTCCTGGTTGCTCTTGTCGATTCTGCGCTTCAATACGAGTGCTTCAGCCGGGTCTATCTGAGGATCACGGATAATATCCTCGAAATGCCACTGTACTGTGTCAATCCAGCACTTCAGATAAAGGCAGTTCTCGATGCTACCTTCCTGATATGGATTATTGATTGGTGTATCAATGTTGTCTTTGATATGATAATCGGCTATCGCCTGATTAAATATCTTATTGGCTTTTTCTGTAAATGTCATAATGGATTTAAATGTTTAATTAATACCGTACAAAAGTAACAAAATAATCTGAAACGACCAACAAAAAAGGAAAAAAATGCCAAAAATATGCACAATTAGGGGGTGTTTGTGCACTATAATGCACTTTTTTCGCCAAAATATTTGTTTATCTCAAAAAAAAAGTGTTCCTTTGCACCCAGATTTTTAATTAGAAATTGATTTATAAACATTTTAAAAGTTACAATTATGTCAGAAATTGAAAGCAAAGTAAAGGCAATTATCGTTGATAAACTCGGTGTTGATGAGGCTGAAGTTAAGCCAGAGGCAAGCTTCACAAATGATCTTGGTGCAGATTCTTTGGATACTGTAGAGTTGATCATGGAGTTCGAGAAGGAGTTCTCTATCTCTATCCCAGACGATAAGGCTGAGAAGATTGCTACTGTAGGTGACGCTATCTCTTACATTGAGGAGAACGCTAAGTAATTTAGCAGCTAAATTATACTAAATGGAATTAAAGAGAGTTGTTGTAACAGGTCTCGGTGCTGTGACTCCAGTTGGTAATACTCCTGAGGAAACTTGGGAGAGCCTCCTTGCTGGTAAGAGCGGTGCTGCGCCTATTACTCATTTCGATACAACCCTTTTCAAGACCAAGTTCGCTTGCGAGGTTAAAGGCCTGAACATCAATGATTGGATTGATCGTAAGGAAGCTCGCAAGCTTGACCGTTATACCCAGTTGGCTATGATTGCTGCCATGCAGGGTGTAAAGGATGCTAATATCGATCTTGAGAAGGAAGACTTGAACAACGTTGGCGTTGTATTTGGTGTAGGTATCGGTGGTATCAAGACTTTCGAGGATGAGGTGAAGTACTATGGTACTCACGAGGAGAATGGTCCAAAGTTTAACCCATTCTTCATCCCTAAGATGATTGCAGATATCGCTTCAGGTCAGATTTCCATCCACTTTGGATTCCACGGACCAAACTACACTACTACATCTGCATGTGCTTCTTCAAGCAATGCATTGGCTGATGCCTTCAACCTGATTCGTTTGGGTAAGGCAAACATCATCGTTAGCGGTGGTGCAGAGGCTGCTATCTGCGCTTGTGGCGTAGGTGGTTTCAATGCTATGCATGCATTGTCAACACGTAATGATGACCCAGAGCATGCTTCACGTCCGTTCAGCGCAAGCCGTGATGGATTTATCATGGGCGAGGGTGCAGGTTGCTTGATTCTCGAGGAACTTGAGCACGCTAAGGCTCGTGGTGCGAAGATTTATGCTGAGATGGTAGGTGAGGGCGAGAGTGCCGATGCTTATCACATCACAGCATCTCATCCTGAGGGTCTTGGTGCTAAGCTCGTTATGGAGCGTGCACTTGCTGATGCCAATCTGAAGCCAGAGGACATTGACTATATCAATGTTCATGGTACATCTACCCACGTAGGTGATATCTCAGAGGCTAAGGCTATCAAGGCTGTCTTCGGTGATGCAGCTTACAAGCTCAACATCAGTTCTACCAAGTCAATGACTGGTCACCTCCTTGGTGCTGCTGGTGCAGTAGAGGCTATGGCTTGTGTTCTTAGTGTGAAGAACGATATCGTTCCTCCTACTATCAACCACGAAGAGGGTGATAATGATCCAGAGCTCGATTACAACTTGAACTTTACCTTCAACAAAGCTCAGAAGCGTGAGGTTCGTGCTGCATTGAGTAATACTTTCGGATTCGGCGGTCACAACTGCTGTGTAGTATTCAAGAAGTATGCTGAATAATTTTATAGATAGGATAAAGCTCTCTTTCCGCAAGGATAAAGAGCTTTATTTGTCTTTATATGAAATCCTCGGTTTTTATCCTCACGACATCAGCTACTACAAGATGGCGCTGTTGCACAAGAGCATCATGCACCGCAATTCTAAGGGAAAACCAGTGAACAACGAGCGGTTGGAGTTCTTGGGTGATGCGGTTTTGGATGCTGTAGTAGGAGATATCGTGTACCAGCATTTCCCTGGCAAGCGTGAGGGATTCCTTACCAATACCCGAAGCAAGCTAGTGCAGCGTGATACGCTGAATAAACTGGCACAGGAAATGGGCATCAACCAGCTGATTCTTTCTAATGGCCACAGTTCTTCTCATAACAGTTATATGGGAGGAAATGCGTTCGAAGCTTTGGTAGGTGCCATTTATCTGGACCGTGGTTACGATGCCTGCATGTATTTTATGCAGAAACGTATTCTGGCACAAATGATAAACATCGATAAGGTGGCTTATAAGGAGGTTAACTTCAAGAGCAAACTCATCGAATGGAGCCAGAAAAACCGCGTGAAGCTGGATTTCGTTATGCTAGACCAGCAAAAAGACAAGAATGGTAGCCCGATTTTCACCTATCAGGTTGTACTCGAAGGTGTTGAAGGTGGAGTAGGAAAGGGCTATTCCAAAAAGGAAAGCCAGCAGGTGGCTTCTAAGACTAGCTTGGAAAAACTGCGCAAAGAACCACAGTATATTGATGCTGTGTTCACAGCTAAGGCTAACCGCACCAAGATGGAAGAGGAACCTGTTGAAAACGTGCCTAACACAGAAGTGAAAGACGATTTCATCATCTCGCAGGATGCTGATGCACAAAACGCACCGGTAGAGGAGAAGCACATCAATGTTTTCAAAGAGGAGGTTTTCACAGAGAAATCTGCCGAAACTGTCCAGGAAACTGAAGTGCAGGTCGAGGTGAAGGATGAAAAGAAGGAGAGTGATGAGTTCGATTTGAGCGACATCACGGCTCAGCCTAAGGAATTATCAAGAGAAGAGATTATTGCCGCTGCCGAAGCGGCTGCTTTCGGTAACGATGAGTAAACTGTATCTCTTTCCGGATAGGAAATACGATTTTACAGAAGACTCCCATAAGATGGTAAATATCGCCACTTATGGGAGTCTTTTGTGTTGTATATTTCCTTTTTGTATACTTTATCTTACCCTTTTGTATTAAAAAATAGTAAAAACTTTCTCTATATCAAAAGTTTGATTTACTTTTGCATCTACTTAAATGATATATATCTAGATATGAGTTTAACAACGATAGTAAGTAACGTCTTCAAACCTCGGCAGAAGGAGTTGGAGAAGTATGTCTATGATGCAGAACATTTGCAGCATAAAGTGCTTATGCACCTTATAAATAAAGGAAAAAATACTGAATATGGTGTCAAGCATTTATTAAATACCACCAACAGTTATGATAAATTTGCACAGAATATTCCTGTCAATACCTACGAGGAGTTGAAGGGGGATATCGACCGTATGCGTCATGGCGAAAAGGATATTCTATGGCCGGGACTGGTAAAATGGTATGCCAAGTCATCTGGCACCACCAACGATAAGAGTAAGTTTATCCCGGTTTCTCATGATGGCTTGCATGGCATTCATTATGCCGGAGGCTTTGATGCCGTAGCCTATTATCTGCGCAATAATCCGAAGAGCAGACTCTTTGATGGCAAGAGCCTTATCTTAGGTGGAAGCCATTCGCCTAACTATAATGTGTCGGATAGTCTGGTGGGTGACCTGAGCGCTATCCTCATCGAAAATATCAATCCGCTTGCCAATCTGGTGCGTGTTCCTAAGAAGTCAACCGCTCTCCTGAGCGATTTCGAAGTGAAACGCGACCTTATTGCCCGCGAAACGATGAATAAGAACGTAACCAATATCTCGGGTGTTCCTAGCTGGATGCTTAGTGTGTTGGTGCGTGTCATGGAACTTTCCGGCAAGAAGCATCTGGAAGAGGTATGGCCTAATCTGGAGGTATTCTTCCATGGCGGTATTGCCTTTACTCCTTACCGCAAGCAGTATGAACAGCTCATCACTTCGCCGAACATGCATTATATGGAGACTTATAATGCCAGCGAGGGATTCTTCGGACTGCAGGATGATCCGGCAGACCCAGCCATGTCGCTTATGATAGATTATGATGTATTCTACGAGTTTATCCCTATGGACGAATTCGGCAGCGAGAATCCTACCGTTGTGCCTCTCTGGGGTGTTGAGGTAGGCAAGAACTACGCTATGATCATCACCACTTCCTGTGGTTTGTGGCGCTATCTCATCGGCGATACGGTTCAGTTTACCAGCAAGAATCCTTATAAGTTTGTCATTACCGGCCGTACCAAGTACTTTATTAATGCATTTGGCGAGGAACTGATCATGGATAATGCCGAGAAGGGATTGGCTTATGCCTGCGAGAAGACGGGTGCTCAGGTTTCTGATTATACCGCTGCGCCGGTTTATATGGACAGTAATGCCAAGTGCCGTCACCAGTGGCTCATAGAGTTCTCTCAGGAGCCAGCCAGCCTCGATGAATTTGCCAGTCTGTTAGACCAGAAGCTGCAGGAAATCAACAGCGATTACGAGGCCAAGCGCTTTCACGACGTTACCCTCCAGCATCTGGAGATAGTGAAGGCTAAGCCGGGACTCTTCAATGAATGGCTGAAGAGCAAGGGCAAGTTAGGTGGACAGCATAAGATTCCACGCTTGAGCAACAGCCGCAAGAACATTGATGAGATGCTCATGATGAACAAATAAAACAAGCTGCATGCTTCTTCCGCCTGAAGTTGAAGTGATGCTGCGATATTAAGAAGATATAAAGAATGATTCAATTGAACGACATAAAGAGCAAGTTGAAGGCAAATTCACTGTTTCTGCCTTTCTACGTCTTAGCTTTCCTCATGTTGGCATCCTGTGCCAAGATGGGACAGCCGGATGGTGGTTGGTTCGACGAAACTCCTCCTAAGGTGATTGGAGCTTCGCCAGCCGATAAGGGCGTAAATGTGAAGCAGAAGAAGGTGAATATCTATTTCGACGAATATATCAAGGTAGATAATCCTACCGAGAAAGTGGTTGTTTCGCCTCCGCAGCTCGAAGTGCCTGAAATCAAGGCTTCGGGCAAGCATATTCAGATTTCTCTGGTAGATTCGCTTAAGCCGAATACTACCTATACCATCGACTTTTCCGATGCCATCAGCGATAATAACGAGGGCAATCCGATGGGAAACTATACCTACAGTTTCTCTACCGGCGAGGTCATCGATACGATGGAGGTGTCGGGATATGTGCTCGAATCAGAGAATCTGGAGCCTATCAAGGGTATTCTGGTAGGTCTTTACGCTGATCATGCCGATTCAGCCTTCAAGACCAAGCCTATGCTGCGTGTAAGCCGTACCGACAGCCGTGGTCGCTTCGTCATAAAAGGTGTGGCTCCGGGCTCTTACCGCATCTATGCCCTGCAGGATATGGATGGCAACTATATGTTCAGCCAGAAAAGTGAAAAACTCGCTTTTTCTCATGATATTATTGTGCCGTCAAGCAAGCCGGATGTACGACAGGATACTACATGGATTGATTCCTTGCATATCAAGTCGATAGATCAGGTTAATTATACTCATTTCCTACCGGATAATGTAGTGCTCCGTGCCTTTACCGAACTGGTTTCCGACCGCTTCTTCCTCAAGGCAGAGCGTCAGAAGGCCAACTGCTTCTCGCTCTATTACAGTTATGGTGATTCTATTCTGCCACAGATCAAGGGCTTGAATTTTAATGAGAAAGATGCCTTTATTCTGGAAAAATCGGAGACGAACGATACGCTTACCTATTGGCTCAAGGATACGGCGCTGGTCAACCAGGATACGCTGAATATAGAGCTTACTTACCGTATGACAGACAGTACGGGCGTGCTCCGCAACCAGACTGATACGCTCGAAATTCTTTCGAAGGAACCTTACGAAAAGCGTATGAAGGCGCAGGCTAAGGAACTGGAAAAATGGACAAAGAAGCAGGAAAAACTGAAGAAGAAGGGTGAACCTTATGATAGCGTGATGGCTGTAAAACCGCTTGATGTTCAGATGAGTGTCTCTTCTCAGCTCGATCCTGACAAGAATGTTATCTTCACCTTCAATACGCCGCTTGCCAAGGCCGATACGGCAGGCATTCATCTCTATGCCAAGCATGATACGCTATGGTATAGGGCGCCGATGGAGTTTAAGCCGCTGGGCAACCGCAAGTATATTCTGAGAGGCGAGTGGCGTCCGGACATAGAATATAGTCTGGAGGTTGATTCTGCCGCGTTCCAGGACATCTACGGACTTGTATCTAAACCTGTGAAACAGGGTTTCAAGGTCAATTCCCTGGATACTTACGGCACGCTGCTCATTAATGTAACGCACGATTTCGACAATCATCCGCTCCTCGTTCAGCTACTCAATGCGCAGGATCAGGTGGTGAAAGAAGTGAAGGCAGTGAACGGAGTAGCCGAATTCTATTATCTCAAGCCGGAGAAGTATTACATGCGTCTGATTGTAGACCGCAACGGCAACGGCAAGTGGGATACAGGCTGCTATGATAAGGATGAACAGGCAGAAGAGGTGTATTACTATCCAGACGTGATAGAATGCAAGGCTAAATGGGATTTAACCGAGAGTTGGGATCCTACGGCCCGTGAACTTTCCCGTCAGAAGCCTGGTGCCATTACCAAGCAGAAGCCTGATAAAGAAAAGAAAGTTAAGAACCAGAATGCGCAACGTGCCAAGAAACTTGGCATCGAGTACATTCCTAAATTATAAAGAGTTATGAAAACGATCAAATCATTCGGGATTGCATTATTGCTACTTCTGGTCAGCACTACGGTGTCTGCCCAGTGTACCTTCCGTAATACAGCCTTCAAGTCGGGTGAGTTCCTTACTTACAATCTGTATTACAATTGGAAGTTTGTTTGGGTAAAAGCTGGTAATGCCAGTATGTCTATCGTCCAAACCACCCGTCATGGTAAGCCTGCTTATCGCGGTTCTCTTGTTACAAGAGGCAATAAGCGTGTAGATGATATCTTTGTGCTTCGCGACACTCTGCTCTGCTACAGCGGCACCGATCTGGCGCCTATGTATTTCCGTAAGGGAGCTCACGAGGGCAAGCGCTATACGGTAGATGAGGTATTCTACAGCTATTCTGGCGGTAGGTGTCATCTCAAACAGCACCGTCAGCAGCATGATGGTAAGCATGTATGGAAGAATGCCACCTACGATGATTGTGTTTTTGACATGATGAACATCTTCCTGCGTGCCCGCAGTTTCAATCCTGCTAACTGGAAGAAGGGTTATACCGTAAAATTCCCTATTGCTGATGGAAAAAACCGCACTCCAGCTCAGATAAAGTTTGATGGTAAGGTTACCATCAAGGCAGATAATGGTGTGAAGTACCGTTGCCTGCGCCTTGCCTATATGGAGTATGAGAATCGCAAGTATAAGAGAATCGTAGATTTCTATGTAACCGATGATGAGAATCATATTCCTATCCGTTTGGATATGTTCCTCAAGTTTGGTGCTGCCAAGGCATTCCTCGTAGGAATGAAGGGTGTGAGAAATCCGGTTTCTTCAATCGTGAAATAAGATAAAACAAAGCTCTCGGTGCATGATGCATCGGGAGCTTTGTTATTAATATGGCTGTGCAAGCTGATTATTTCGGCAGCGATATGGCAAACTCCGACCATTTGCCTTTTTCGCTCTTTACGCTTACTTTGCCGCCATGGGCATTGATTACCTGCAGCACGTAGTTCAGGCCGATACCGAAGCCGCCACGGGTCTTCCGGGCGTCTCTTTCGTGCTCAGCAGCACGCTCAAAGCGGTTGAAGATAGTTTTCATCTCACTTCTGGCTATGCCGATACCCTCATCGTATATCTTGATATATACATTTCTGTCATTCTCGGAGGTGGAAATCTGAATGTTGATTTCGTCCTTCGAGTATTTGGTGGCGTTATCTACTATATTGCTGATAGCCTCCTTCAGATATTCCTCATCTGCCAGTGCCGAAGTGGCTCCGAATAGGGTTGTGATATGAATCGGTTTCGCCGATTTCGCCTTGTATTTATCCACCACATCCTCTATCATCGCCTCCAGATCTATTTCAGCCTTCTGGTTCCAGTTTTGAGATGGTAAGCAGGCGGTTGATGAGAGCAAGCAGATGCTGTGCCTCGTCTTCTACGATACAGAAGTATTTCTCCTTCATTTCCGGCTTCTTCTCCAGTACGCCACTGTGCAGATATTTGGTTCCCATGATGATAGAGGTAAGCGGCGACTTCATGTCGTGAACCATTGCATAGGAGAAATCCTCGCGCAGCAGGCGAACCCTTTCCTGCTCATCAATATAGTTGATTTGGTCGATAAGGCTCAGGATGATGACCACCGTGGTGAGGAGAGAGGTGAGAACGGTGAACTTGCTTTCGTAAAAGGCTGCGAGCAGGGCCTGTGCCCTGACATCCGGTGCCAGGTTCCAGGGTGTTTCAAACCCCATCTGGTGAACGGTCATCTCGAAGGAGTTCCACATCCAGAACAGCTGCATGCAGAGCACGGCTATCAGCGCCGTGGTGCTGAGTATTTTGGTTCTATTCGTTTTCATCTTTCACAAGCATTTCAGGCAGTTTCCTGCTCAGGGCAGCGAATCCGCCTATGGTTAATGCTGTACCGGCTATCAGGAGCAATATGCCGAGCACTTTCGATTCAAAATGGAAGGGAACCAGATTGGATACGAAATAAAGCACGAAGAGAATGATGGTGCTGCGTGTCTTGCCGTATATCCAGCTGCAATAGCAGAGGGTGATAAAACCGAGCACGGTCAGATCTACATTGATATCACCACTGGGTGTTACCGACATCATGCTGGCTGGCAGCATCATGATTGAGAGCGTGAGCAGCTGCACCCAACTCTTCTTGCCGCAGCGGATCAGTTCCTCCTGAATGGCGCCGAAGAATATGTAGGCAGATATAAACGATCCGTTGATATTAAAAGGCAGGAAGCCGAGATAGCTAATATCCATCATCTGCTTGGGAAGGAAGTCGAGATGGAAGAGATTCATGATGGAATAGAAGACCATGGTGAAGCCTAGAATCGGCATGGTGCAAATGGTCATCGCCTTCCATTTGGCTGCAGGAATCACCTTTCCAAGCGAGAACTTGGAGAATTTGTAATGTCCGAAGGTGAACCATACGATGAGTATGCCCAGAAATCCGATGACTATTATAAACGGATAGACGGATTCCTTCAGGGCTCCTATCTGCTGGCTGTGGGAGCCCGAATCCATGTTCATTGCCATGTAGAGTCCCACCAGGAATCCTCCCAGGAAGATGGTGATGAGATATTCTGCCAGGAACAGTATGTAGTATAATATCGCTTTCAGCATAATGATGTCTTTTCTGTCTTTTTATCTTTATTCTAATTTGATTCTCGTATGATGTTATTAGGAGGTGGGGGATGCTTATTCTGCGATGAGTTTGAATCCCACACCTCTGATGGTTTTCAGTTCTACGCCCGGTTCGTCTTCCAGCGCTGTGCGGATTTTCTTGATGAATACATCCAAACTTCTGGAAGCAAAATAGTCTTTGTCTTCCACTCCCCAGAACCGGCTCAATACGGCTTCGCGGCGCACCACCTCGTTTTTGTTTACTGCCAGCAGTTCCAGAATCTTTGCCTCTCGTGTGGTGAGCATTTTCTGTTTACCATCCTGCGTATCTTTCAGAGTAGCATGGTCGGCATCTAGAATGTATTTACCCAGTTTTATCTGATTGCTGGCGTTTTCGCTGCGGGCTCCGGCTTTCAGTTGGAGCAGGCTATGTATATGAGCATCAAGCTCTTCCGGAATAAACGGCTTCTTCACATAGTTGTTGGCACCGGCGGCATAACCTGCCTTCAGATCTTTCGGCGAGGTGAGTCCGGTGGTAAACAGAATTATGGTTTTTCCGTCAACTTCGCGTATTTTCTTCACCATTTCTATTCCGTCCATGATGGGCATGTCGATATCAGATACGATAACATCGGGCTGAAAGTCTTGCCACACCTTCAGTCCTTCCTTGCCGTTTACGGCGGTTTTCACCTCATATCCTCCGATGATATCTTCGAAGCAACTTTTCTCCATATAGGCAAGGTTTTCATCATCCTCTACCAGGAGCAGTTTAGTATTTGCCATAATCTTTTCAGTTTTTGATGATTACAGTTGCAAAGATACATTTTTTTTGTGAAAGAGCCATATAAAGAGGTGGAGATTAACTTAAAGATAACATTCATTCCTGAACTTTTGAAGGCACTATGGATTAGTGATTAGGAGCGGGTATAAATTAGGCACGGATTACGCGGATTACACGGATTTATGGCGCAACTGCTAATAAACCATATCATAATCTCTAATAAAGAGTCGTGTAATCTGTGTAATCCGTGCCTAAATAATTATTGCTTGTCCGAGTCGATGAGGGCGAGCAGATGCTCTACTGCCACCTCCTGCGGAATATTCTTTTCTACGCAAACCTGCTTGCGGTAGAGGCTTACTCGGTTAGGACCGGCACCTACGTAGCCGTAATCGGCATCCGCCATTTCGCCTGGACCATTCACGATACAGCCCATGATACCTATCTTCAGCCCCTTGAGATGCTTGGTTGCCTCCTTGATCTTGGCGATGGTTTCACGAAGATCGTAGAGGGTTCTGCCGCATCCCGGACAACTGATATACTCGGTCTTGCTGGTGCGCAGACGGGCTGCCTGAAGTATTCCGAAAGCGGTTTCATCTATTGTCTGGGCAGGGATGTCTCCATTGTTCATCAGCCAGATACCATCGGTCAGACCATCAATCATCAAGGCTCCCATATCAGCAGCAGCCTCCAGCTGGAAGTCACTCTTCTCCTCCTTGCCGTGCTGGTACATCTCGGCGAAAACCACAGGGTTCTTCAAGCCGGCATTCATCATCTCGTGAACCAATGCACGCTGGTCGCCCAGGCGGTTCTGATGATTGCTTACGCAGATAACCACCACCTCTGGATGAGCCTTCAGACAGGCGATATATTCCTCGGCAGGTGTACCAAACTGCAGGGTGAGGAACTTCACGTCTGCCTTGATGCTGGCGATGAGCGGCATCGCCATGGCAGGGAAGATAGGGTAGAGCTTGGCACCAGTCGTCTCTGGCTTGCTGTTCAGCGTCTCGTAAACATTGTAATCTACGATGTAGTTCTGGCCAGCCACAAACTGCTTAGGCATCTTGCCGCCGATGTAGATATAGTCTGGAGTAGCATCCTTGTTCTCACAAGCGGTGCTCTCGCCGTTGATTCGGTTGCTGATAACCACCGGAACGTTGCTGCCGCCGATATTGCCTACAGCCACGGTTTCGCGGCGGGTAGGGCGCAGCCAGTCGAATGAAGGACAAGCTGTGGCAGGAATCATCAGATGCCCCTTCTTCTTGCCGATGTAATCTACCAGATGGCGTGCCACAGGAATCTCTGCAGCCGGTTCCTCGCTCAGGCTTACACGAACGGTATCGCCGATGCCATCAGCCAGGAGGGCACCGATACCTACGGCACTCTTGATTCTGCCATCTTCGCCTTCGCCGGCTTCGGTTACGCCGAGGTGGAGTGGGTAGTTCATGCCTTCCTTCTCCATTTCTTCAACCAGGAGGCGCATGGAGCGAACCATCACAACGGTATTGGATGACTTGATGCTGATAACCACATCGTGGAAATTCTCCTTCTTGCAGATGCGCAGGAACTCGAGACAGCTCTCTACGATGCCCTCTGGCGTATCGCCGTAGCGGTTACGGATGCGGTCGGAGAGTGAACCATGATTCACACCGATGCGGATGGCAGTATGATGCTCCTTGCAGATGTTGAGGAAAGGCACGAAGCGATCCTCAATCTTCTGAAGTTCGTGGGCATACTCCTCGTCGGTATATTCCTGCTTGATGAACTTGCGGGCAGGATCCACGTAGTTGCCAGGATTGACGCGCACTTTCTCGCAATAGAGAGCAGCCACATCGGCAACGTTAGGATTGAAGTGAACATCGGCTACGAGCGGAGTCTGATAGCCGTCGGCACGGATGCCGGCATTGATGTTTTTCATGTTCTCTGCCTCGCGGGAACCCTGAGTGGTGAAGCGCACCAGCTCGCCACCAGCCTTGATAATCTCCTCAGCCTGTCGCACGCAAGCCTCGGTATCATTGGTGTTGGTGGTGGTCATCGACTGGATGCGGATAGGATTATCGCCACCCAGGTCGATGGCTCCGATATGTGCCACAGAAGAGGCACGGCGGGTATAATTGAATAAATCTACCATAATATATAAGATAAGATATGCCCCAAAAGAATGGGGCATATCACATATTAGATTAATTACACTTGAAGTCGTATTTCACCTCAGCCAGGTCCTTGTTGGCCTTCTCGATCTTGGCACCGAGACCCGCCTTCCAAGCCTCTACCTTCTGAGCCACTTCCTCGTCGGCAAGGGCAATCATTTCGGCAGCGAGGATGGCAGCGTTCTGAGCCGCATTCACACCAACAGTAGCTACAGGAATGCCAGGAGGCATCTGGATGATGCTGAGCATGGCATCAAGACCATCGAGCATACCCTTGATAGGCACGCCGATTACTGGCAGAGGAGTAGATGCTGCGATAACACCAGGAAGGGCGGCAGCCATACCGGCAGCGGCGATGATAACCTTCACGCCACGCTCCTTGGCTCCCTTGGCGAATGACTCTACTGCATCTGGAGTGCGGTGAGCAGAGAGGGCATTAACCTCGAAAGGAATCTGGTTGTCGTTCAACCACTTACATGCTTTTTCCATAACAGGCAGATCGCTAGTACTGCCCATAATAATGCTTACTAATGGTTTCATTTCTTCTTATATTTTATTATAAACTTTATATTACCAATATAGCACAGGCGGTGCCTATCAGGAATCCTGCAACTACCTGTGACAGCGTATGTTGTCGGAGTATCATGCGGGCACTTCCTACTGCGCCTGCCATCATCAGCACAAGGCAGAGCCACCACAGCGGATTGAAATTGAAGGCTACAGAATAAGACACCAGAGCTCCTGCCACACCTCCGATGGCTGCCGTATGGGTGCTGATCTTCCACCATACATTGATGAAGGCGCAAATCATCTGTATCGCCAGCGCTACCACTACGATGATACTGATGACGCGAGGCGTATTGCGGTATTCCATCCAGAAAAAACAGCCGAAGTAACATACGATAGAGAGGATGTAAGGCACAATACGACGCTCCTTCTTGCCCAGTTCACGCGAGGTCCAGCCTTGAACCATGCGGTAGAGGTGGATGAGTAGCGATGGAGCTACGACGGTCAGGAGGTAGACCATACCCAGCATCACCAGTTTGTATCCTATCGGTAACAGCGACATATAACTGAAGATGAACAGAGCAATCAGTCCTACCATCGGCAGATAGAAGGGCGTGAAGATCATGCTCATGATGCGTGCTGTCAATATGATATTCTTCTCTTTCATAACACTAATAACGTATATATTCTTTTTATCTCTCAAATATTTTGTGGTGGGCCCGGTTTCTTCCTGACTCATACCACTATCTTATTTTCTGAGTCGTGCCACCGGTATGCCCAGTTGCTCCCTATATTTTGCCACCGTACGTCGTGCGATAGGGAATCCCTTCTCCTTCAGCAGTTTGGCGAGTGCATCATCGCTGATCGGCTTTTTCTTGTCTTCTTTCTCGATGATGTCGTGCAGGGCAATCTTGATTTTGCGGGTAGACATCTCTTCGCCGTCTTCAGTGGTGTAGCTGTCTGTGAAGAAGAACTTCAGCGGGAAGGTGCCCCATTTAGTCTGGGCATACTTCACGTTGCTCACTCTCGAGATGGTACTGATGTCCAGTCCCGTGCGTTCTGCTACATCCTTCAGGATCATCGGTTTCAGGTCAGCCTCGTCTCCATCCAGGAAGAACTGCCGCTGTATGTCGATAATTGCCTTCATGGTGACGATGAGGGTATGTCTTCTCTGCTTGATGGCTTCGATGAATCCCTGTGCCTTGTCTACCTTTTCCTTAGCGTAGAGCAGGGCTTCCTTGTCGCTCCGGCTCATCTTGTCTTTATGCTTCCTGTAGGTGTCAATCATGTCGGTGAATGATGGCGAAACCGTCAGTTGCGGAATGTTGCCACGGTTCAGCGAGAATGTAATCGTTCCGTCGTCATTGGTGTCGATGATGAAGTCGGGGGTAATCTGCTGCATGTTTCTTCCCTCTGTTTCGCCCATCGATGCGCCCGGTTTCGGGTTCAGCTTTCTGATTTCTGCCTGCAGGGTTTCTACCTGTGTATCGTTCAGTTCCAGTCCTGCCTTGATCTTGTCCCAATGTTTCTTGGTAAACTCGTCAAAATAGTCGGTAAACACCTCTTCCATCGTCTTGCGGAGCACACCTCTCGGCAGTCTCTTAACCTGCAGCAGGAGGCATTCCTGCAGACTTCTTCCTCCTACACCGGCTGGGTCGAAGGTCTGTAGAATGTGGAGCACGTGCTCGATGTCTTTTTCCGTAACATCGATGTTGTGATAGATAGCGAGTTCATCGCAGATGCTGTCCAGGTCCTTGCGGAGCAGTCCGTCGTCATCCAGTGAACCTATAAGATATTCCATTACTTCCTTCTCCTTGTCGCTGAGCGGCTGCATGTCCATCTGTTCCTTCAGCTTATCATAGAAAGAGGTAGTGTCGCCGTAAACCATTTCTTCGTAGTCAGCGCTGTCCTGGTTGTTGTATCTGTCTGTATTGTAGTCAGGCATCTGGTCGTCTTTTCCGATGCTTTCCAGTGCCTGGTCCAGTTCGTCTTTTCTTTCTTCTTTTTCAGATTCAGCCTCGTAGGCATCCTCATCGCTGCTGTTGTCGTACTCATCATCTGCGGGCGAATCATCATTGGCGACATTCTCGTTGAGCATGTCGTCTGGGTTCTCGCTTTCCAGAGCGGGATTATCGTCCAGTTCTGCATTGATACTGTCTTCCAGTTCCGTGAGCGGCATTTCCAACAGTTTCACCTGCAGCATTTGCTGGGCTGAAAGTCTTTGAAGTTGCTGTAACTTCTGTGCCTGTGTCTGTATGAGTTTTTGAGCCATAATTACTTAAAGTATTCTTTTAGTTCGTTGGCAAGCTGGTAAAGCTTGTCTGGATTTCCGTTTCCGTATTGGTGCCAGATGTCGCTGCATGCTTCTAGCAGCGGGTGTATCAGCACATCTTCGCGGTTGAGATAGGGGTCGCAGTACATGAATACGCCCATCGCCTCGGCAATGACCTTCGGTGATGTCCTGATGAGTTTTCCCAGGTCGATGATTTCCGGTGTTTCCGGCACCATGGTGATTGGTGTGAGCTGGAAGTAGAGATCGAGGATGATGATGAGTTTCACGGGGGTGAGCGATGGTTCACTTTCCAGTGGTTCCCAGTTTTTCTCGAATGTTTCCTTCACTTCCACTCCCTCGAAGAACTGTATGGCGTTTCCGCAGCCGTTCATCTGCCTGATGCGCTGTATATCGCGCTTCAGTTTCTGTGGCTTATCGGCATACTTCTCCCATAGTCGCTTGATTCTCGGAGTCACCATTCTGAGTTTGAACATCTGTTCGTGCAGAAACTCAGGTGGAATATGCAGTTCCAGGCTCAAGTCGACCATCCCTTTCGAATAGAGAGGTTTCACGCCCATGGGCTTCTTCTGGTACAGCTGCAACAGCAGGAGCCAGTATTCTTCGTTCCAAAGAGGATGTCTTGCCATAATTTCCTATCTTTATATATCTTCTGCAAAATTACGACTTTTCGTTGGTAAAACAAAATAATTTGGCGGTTATTTTCAGAAAAAATAAAGAGCGCAACTTCGAATGATTTCGAAATTGCGCTCTTCTAATACGATATTCCCAAATTTCTCATAACTCAAGGGCTTTTTGTTACCCTTTCCATTACGAAGCCCGAAGCAGCAATTCTGCTCAGGCGTCATCTTTGGTTATCCCATACATTTGATCTTTTTACCTTCAACTCACCTGTTGAATTATCCTGTTGTCCTTGAATAAACAATCTTTAAATTTACCTTTAAACTAAAACCTAAT
>JAJXBQ010000286.1:0-3433 GCA_021640525.1 Segatella copri | reverse complement strand
ACAACTATATATCAACAATATACAGTGGATTTAGCCACGAGCAATGAGACTTTGAGACTTTTTTTTCGAGAAAAAAACTTTTATGTGCGCGAAAAAAAGAAGAAAGGAAGCAGGAATTAATAAGAAAAAAAGCAGCAATGGCTACTACTCCATTGCTGCTTATTTTATTTTACTGAACAATCTTGAAGCGGATACGCAAAGAATGAGCATGCTCATCCCAATTGGTACCCAACAGTACAAACTTGCCAATCTGGGCTGTAGAACGGACATGCTTGCCGATACATGGACAAACATCATAATCACCAATACGAACCAAACGCAAGGTCTCGCTCGCATCATCCGGCAGACGGTCTAACTTGACGTTAGCTGGAATATGATCACGATCCACAAACTCGTAAGTAACAGGCATATCAAGCTCTATCAGACGATTCATCTCCGTCTCAATCGCCTTTTCCTCCTGACGGGTAGGCTTATGATCGACCAAGAAAGTCATCTTACTCTTCTTTCGCTCAATATGAGCATTCTTGCTACGATCGCAGCCAAACATGCGAACCATCAACTGGTTGAGCAAATGCTCTGCCGTATGAGCAGGTGGAAACTCCTCCTTATGATGCTCATTCAATATGATATCACTTTCCTCCATCTTGACATTGAATTTATAGATTCTTACTCCGTTAGCATCCATTGATATCGGGAACACGCCATTCTTCTTCAACTCAACCTTCTTCTTACCACCCGAGAACAGTTCTGTTACAAGCACCTCCTCTTCAGCAATATGGAAGAAATCGAAAGCATGACCAGAGATGCAAACTTGCAACTGGCGCGCCTCCTGAGCAAAGTTAAGTACGATGAGCATGGCTTCATCATCCTTCTTGCGAAGGAAGGCGAAATTGGTACGGGGATCGAAATTCTCAGAACCCGGATTCACATACATCAAATCGAAGGTTTCACCCTCGCGGATGGCTTTCTCTTCATTGGCGAAGCGAAGAAGCTGACGATAAGTGGCTGCCAGATATTTCTGCTCCTGACTCAATGCCGAGTCAGATGAATCCTGATAGGCATGTGTCAGAGTTTCAGGACTCCAATAGTCGAATATCGTGGTACGGCCATCCGTGCCGCTGAATCCTTCCTTATCCATTCCCTTCTCGCCGAATTCCTGACCGCTGTAAAGCATGAAAGGATTCTTCTGGAAGAAGAGACTCATGGCTGCAGCAGGAATCGCCTTCATGGCTGAACCACAGAAGAAATCGCTGGCGATGCGCTGCTCATCATGATTCTCAAGGAAATAGAGCATGTGGTCACGGATATCATCCACTACCTGCCACTCGTGAGTAATACTGGCAGCTGGACGCTCACCACGAACCACACCACGCAGGCAATCATACATACCTACCTTATCATAAAGATAATCGAAACCAGCCTTTACATAGTTGCGGTACTGGTTAGGATCGTAAACCTCGCCGATAACGACAATATGAGGATACTTCGCCTTCAATATTCCAGTAGCGTATGACCAGAATGCCGTTGGCACCATTTCTGCCATATCACAGCGGAAACCATCAACACCCTTGCTTGCCCAGAAGAGCAGGATATCCGTCATCTTGCCCCATGTGTTTGGCACCGGTTCATAATGATAGCTTCTGCCTCCTGCATCACAGTAATCTACACCGTAATTGAGCTTCACAGTCTCATACCAGTCGTTACAGCCAGGACGGTTATCAAACCGGTCGTTTCCTGTAGCTTTGGCCGGGCTCTCGGCATAAGGTTCATAAATCTTGGCATCCTTCGCAGAAAAAGCCTTGAACTCTGGTTTGGAGTGACGGATTTCATTCAAATCCAAATCGCCCCATGCATAATAGAAATTATTTCTGGTAGAGAAGTGCATGTTCGGATCATCATCTTCTCCCAAATCCCGTACACCTGTTGGTTTGCAAATGGAATGATACTCTCGGGCTACATGGTTCGGAACGAAATCCATGATTACTTTCATACCTGCCTTGTGAGTACGTTCTATCAGCTGCTCCCACTCTTTCATTCTCATACTGACATTCACAGCCAAATCTGGATCGATGTCATAGTAGTCGGTAATAGCATATGGCGAACCAGCTTTTCCCTTCACTACCTCTGCATGCTGAGTAGGAATTCCATAAGAAGAGTAGTTTGTCTGAGTGGCATGACGAATCACACCCGTATACCAAATATGTGTAAATCCCATATCGTGGATGCGAGCCAGAACTTCATCTGAGAAATTATTCAGCTTTCCGCAACCATTCTCTTCGATGGTACCATTTTCCTTACAGGTTGTATTCTGGTTTCCGAAGAGTCGTGGGAGAACCTGGTATATAATAACTTTTTCCTTCATTTAGCGGTTTTACTAAAAAAAATGAAACGTTTTACCTTTCCAACAACGCCTTTGCCGAAAAGATAAAACGTTGAATAGTGTTATTGTTGATTAAGCAATACCGTGAGCGGCAACATTCTTGTCGATGCGGCCGATCATGCCCTGCAATGCCTTGCCAGGACCACACTCAGTGAAGTCATCAGCACCATCAGCAATCATAGCCTGTACAGATGAAGTCCAACGTACAGAACTTGTAAGCTGAGCGATGAGGTTCTGCTGAATCTCTGCTGGATCTGTATGAGGCTTACCGTCTACATTCTGGTAAACCGGACACTTAGGAGCAGAGAATGTAGTCTTCTCGATAGCTGCCTGAAGTTCATCCTTAGCTGGCTGCATCAATGGAGAGTGGAAAGCACCACCTACCTTCAGAGGCAATGCACGCTTAGCACCGGCAGCCTTCAACTTCTCGCAAGCTGCATTGATAGCATCTACGTTACCAGAGATAACGAGCTGACCAGGGCAGTTGTAGTTAGCAGCAACAACCACGTTGCCTTCTGTGCTAACCTCAGCGCAGATTTCCTCAACCTTCTCATCTGGCAAACCGATGATGGCAGCCATGGTACCAGGATTAGCCTCGCAAGCCTTCTGCATAGCATTGGCACGGGCAGCAACGAGTTTCAAACCATCCTCGAAAGCCATAGCACCGGCAGCAACCAATGCTGAGAACTCACCGAGAGAGTGACCAGCAACCATAGCTGGCTTGAACTCCTCACCCAGGCAAAGAGCAGAGATAACAGAATGGAGGAATACAGCAGGCTGGGTAACCTTAGTTTCCTTCAACTGATCGTCGGTACCGGCGAACATGATATCAGTAATCTTGAAGCCGAGAATCTCGTCGGCCTTATCGAAAAGTTCTTTTGCCAATGCGTTGTTATCGTAGAGGTCCTTACCCATACCTACGAACTGAGAACCCTGTCCAGGGAAAACAAATGCTTTCATTTTATCCTTATATTTTTTAGTTTATAAATAATATTCTGTAATAAATATGAATTCTCTGAATTCGACTGCAAAGGTACAATAAAATTCTGAGAA
>JAJXBQ010000285.1:0-3455 GCA_021640525.1 Segatella copri | reverse complement strand
TATATATATATTATTATATAATAAGGTACGCGAGAGGGGACCATGCAAAAAACAGCTGTTAACTGTTAACCCTGTTAACCCTCCAATGAAAAGTTGATAGTTAAATATAGTATTCTGCCGAATCAACCAAACCGGCTCTCAGCGCATATTTCGTAGCCTCGTGAACGTTGTTTACGCCCAGCTTGCGGAAGATGTTCTTGCGGTGGGTATTGACCGTATGGAAGCTGGAAAAGCGCTTCTCGGCTATTTCTTTCGTCGTCATTCCCAGCGCAATGTCCTTCAGAATCTCTGTCTCGGTCTTGGTGAGGTTGATTTTCTCCTGCTCCTCCTGTTTCGGAGCCAGAAGTACCTCCATCATGCGCTGGCAGACAAAACGGTTGCTTGCCACACAGAAACGTATCGCCTCCTTGATTTCCATTAGCGAACACTCCTTCAGTAATACGCTGAACTGCGTACTGCTGGCGATGAGAATCTTCACGAAATCGGCACTCAGATCCTCACTGAACAGTAGCCAGCGCGTGTATGGGAAACGCTGGTTTAAAATAAGTAATTCGGCAGCATCATTGATGTCGAAAAGGGTGTAGTCGAGTATTACAACCGTATCCTCATTTTCCTTTAAGGCAAGCATCAGGTCTGCCTTGTCTTCGATGGTCCGGGTTTCCAAACCCTCTATCTTACTGATCACATAGCTCAATCCGGCTCTTGTGATGTCCTGTTTGTCTGCTAATAGAATCTTCATTGTGTTTACTCTCTTATATGTTGTTTATATATGTACGCAGATGCCTTGATGCAGTAAAAAAACTGCATCAAGGCATCTTTTTTCTTATTAGAATGACATGAGGAAACCCATACGGATGCCCCATTTTGAAATGTTTGCATGGTCATAATAGTTGAGGCGGCGAACATAATCGATTCCGAAGAACTTGAAGATGTTGTGCACGCCGGCTACAAACTCCCAGTATGGCGTCTTGCCAAAGGTATAGGAGTTGGTAGGGAACTTGAAGAGCTTCTCATCATTGAGGTTCTTGCTCGGGTCGTTCTTACTGGTCAAATCGCCCCAAACACCCTTGATGGCTACATATTCACGCCACTTCAGCTTCTTGATGAGCGGAATGCGGTTGAGCAGCTTGCCGTTCATATCCCAGGCTACTGACCAGAACAGCTGGCGGTCGCTCAGGAACTCCCAGTCCTTCATCATGCTGATGGTTGCCTCCTGCTCGAAGAGAGAGAGGTTGACCGGTGGCTGAATGAGCATGGTGAAAGGCACTTTGCTCCACTGCGCCTTGCCCACGATGTTGAAATCCATATAACCGAAGCTTCCCAGCCACTGGCGCTTGTAAATGCCCAGCGTGGTGAGGTTGCTCTGATACTGGCCGCCCATGAATCCGTCTAAGCCCATGGTGTGGCGAAGCGAGATTTCAGGACTGTCGAGGTTGATAGGCAAGCGCTGCTGCTTGGTGTTGACATAGGTAACCCCCGGGTTGTAATCTAAGCCTACACTCGCCTCTGTGGTGCGTATCTTGCGTATTTCCTCGCCGTCGCTCACCCTGTAGTAGTGGAGATTGCCCACGGTGCGGTTGCTCTGCCAGCGGAGGCTGGTGTCGAAGCGGAATCCCCAGTCGGTTTCGTAGGTGAAGGTCACCTTTTGGCGGTGATACTGATACATCTGGTCCTGCGTAGTGGCACGGAGGGTCATGAAGAAGTTGTCCTTGTTGTGCAGCAGGTTATCATCGGATGGAGATGTAATATCATGCCCCAGCTCGAAGGTAAGCTTGCGCATCGGGAACTCGAACGGACTGTTCTTCTTCTTGTTGAACGAATAGGTGAGCACATGGCCGTAATACCACTTGTTGCTCTTCAGGCCATAGGCGCCGTAACCATCCCAGAAGAAGTGAGGGTTGAGGGCCGCCATCGTTCTGCCCGCCAGACGCAGGCGCACGCCGTCTACGTAGTTGTTGGAGAGGAACGTGTTGATAGGTCCGAGGTCGAAGAGGCTGCGGCGGTCGTTGATGATGCTGTCTCTTTCAACACCCAGACTGTCTTTCACCGTTACCTTTTTGCCCTTGGTATGAGCCACTTCCACATAGTTCTCCATCAGGGCTCTCACACCGAAGATGATGTATTTGAATCCCTTGGAGTTCTCCATGCGGTGGATAAAACTGTCCATCGACGATTCGCTCTTCGTGAGGCCCACCTGCCGGTATTTGTTCCAGTAAGCCTCATCGCGGTTCATCGCATCCATATCGTGCCTGATCTTCGCCTTTCCCTTGAAGAGCTGCTTCGGCAAGGCATCGAAGGCATAATCGGTGATTCGCGTGTTTCGCACCACCAGCAGGTCCTGAAGGAGCTTGTTGACGTGCAGTTCGGCTATCATATCGTCTTTAGAGAGCACCCACTCGCCGTTGTCGAGCTTGGTGTACTCCTGTTCAATCTTCATGTCAGTAACCCAGTTTACATCGCTGTTGTGTGGCATGTAGAGGTTACATTTCTTCACGTGCAGGCTGCTGTCGGCAAGCACATAGAGCTCGCCTCGGAATCCGAAGTCCTGGCTGTTGGCTGGGATAAACTGCAGATGGTAGCACAGGTCTCTTTCCACATACACCGTATCTTCGATGTAATAATGGTAGAAGCTGATGGCAGTTCTGCCGATAGGAGATGGGAAGGGATACTGCAGCAGGCGCACGTAATCATCGTAGATGTCCACATCGGTGAACACCTCTTTCAGGGCGGTGTTGAGAATCTCTCCGGTCTGGATTACCTGTCCGATTCCATTGCTCTGCTGACCCTTGATGATGTCCTTTTCGGTCTTCGGATCTTTGCGGTAAATATGCTGTGAAACCGTCTCGTCGATGCTGACAGGCAGGGTGAGCTTCCCGTTGTACGGAGAGGTTTCTACCTGGTCGAGGAGATACTGGCGGCGCTGGAAGAACTTGCTCTCCAATTGCTCTTTCTTCAGGTCGTTGAGCGCGAGTGTAATCTTCTGATACTTATCATATTGCACATAGTCGTGGTTGCTCAGGTCGCTCTTTTTCTTGGCAGCAATCACGCGCCGCATCAGTTCTACGGCAGGATTATCCTTACGTTTGTAGCGGCCTTTTTTAGATTTCACCACCACTTCGGTAAGTTTGTGCGTATCGTCTTTCAGTTTGATTTCCAGAAAGTTGGTCTTTTCGTCAACCTTCACCGATGTGCTCTTGTAGCTCAGTGCGCTTACGGTGAGCATGAGTCCCGGCTTCTTTTCGATGGTAAACTTACCTTCTCCGTTGCTGGAAACCGCAATTTTATGTCCTTTGTATTGCACGCTTGCATACGGTACGGCAAAACCGTCGTCATCGATGACACGGCCTGTTATCTTCTGCTGAGCCATCATCTGAAGCGTAGAAATCATCAGAAGGATGACTGTAAAATACAACTTTTTAATACCTGTCATTTTTTATACCTTATTATATATAGGG
>JAJXBQ010000284.1:0-3489 GCA_021640525.1 Segatella copri | reverse complement strand
ACTTAACATTTAACACTTAACATTTAACATTAAATATATACCATTATTCAATGATTGTCTTATCGTTCTTCACATCATCGAGCGAGATGCCGAGGCAGTGGCAGAAGATAGCCTCACGCGCATAGAGGCCGTTCTGAGCCTGCTGAATATAGTATGCATGTGGATCATCATCTACATCGTAAGCAATCTCGTTCACGCGTGGCAGCGGATGCATGATCTTCATGTTTTCCTTCGCCTTGCAGAGCATGTCGCGCTTCAGGATATACACGTTCTTTACGCGTTCATACTCCATCAGGTCGCTGAAACGCTCCTTCTGTACACGGGTCATGTAGAGGATGTCGGCACCTGCAATCACATCTTCGTTAAAGTCCTCGTGCTCAACATATTTGATGTTGTGCTCCTTGCAGTATAGTTTATACTCTTCTGGCATGGCGAGTTCCTTAGGTGCGATGAAATGGAAGGTAGGATTGAAGTGGCGCATAGCTGTGATAAGTGAGTGAACGGTGCGGCCATACTTGAGGTCACCCACAAGATAGATGTTCAAGTTCTCCAAGGTACCCTGGGTCTTGTAGATAGAGTAGAGGTCGAGCAGGCACTGTGAAGGATGCATGTGAGCGCCGTCGCCTGCATTTACGATAGGCACTGGTGCTACCTCACTGGCATACTGGGCTGCTCCCTCGATGAAATGGCGCATGGCGATTACATCGGCATAGTTGCTTACCATCAGGATGGTATCCTTGAGGGTCTCACCCTTGGTGGTGCTGGATGTCTTGGCATCAGAGAAACCAATGACACGGGCACCAAGACGGTTGGCAGCGGTTTGGAAACTGAGTTGGGTACGAGTAGATGGCTCGAAGAAAAGGGTCGCTACGACCTTTCCCTTCAACAACTCCCTGTTCGGGTGCTTTTCGAACTCTTGCGCCATTTCCAGGAGGTACATGATTTTCTCCTTGGAAAGGTCTGCAATGGTCACAAAATTATGTTTTTCCATTTGAAATATGATTGAATGTTCTAAAATCGCCCCCAAAGTTACATAAAAAATCTGATTTATGTGCGATAAATCAAAACTTTTATGTAATTTTGCACAAATATTTAAAGAAATAGTGATGAGAAAGCGATTTATACATATTTTATGGGCTGTTTTCGGCACTGGAATACTCATGGTAATTCTTGCCTTTGTTGCCATCTGGTTTGGAATGATTGGCTACATGCCCGACATCGAGGATCTGCAGAATCCTATCAACAGATTTGCCACCCAGGTTTACTCTGCCGATGGCAAGGTGCTTGGTACGTGGAACCTGAACAAGGAGAACCGTATCGTGATTCCTTACAAGAAGATGTCACCTTATTTAATTAAGGCGCTGGTGGCCACTGAGGATGAGCGATTCTATGAGCATTCAGGTATCGACTTCCGTGCACTGGGACGTGCCATCGTCAAGCGTGGTATCCTGGGACAGACTAATGCGGGTGGTGGAAGTACCATCACGCAGCAGCTCGCTAAGCAGCTCTATTCTGAGAAGGCAGGCAGTACGATGGAACGATTGTTGCAGAAGCCGATAGAGTGGGTGATTGCGGTGAAGCTGGAACGCTATTATACCAAAGAGGAGATTCTGGCTCTCTATCTCAATTACTTCGATTTCCTGCACAATGCTGTAGGAATCAAGACGGCGGCCAATACCTATTTTAATAAGGAACCGAAGAATCTGACCCTCTGTGAGTCGGCAACACTCATCGGACTGTGCAAAAATCCGTCGCTCTTCAATCCGGTTCGCTATCCGGAGAGAGCGAGGGAGCGCAGGAATGTGGTTCTTTCGCAGATGGTGAAGGCGGGATATCTGAGCCGGAGCGAGTATAGCCAGTATGCTGCTGAGCCGCTGACACTCAATTTCCACCGTACCGACCATAAGGATGGTTCGGCTACTTATCTGCGTGAGTTCCTTCGCCAGTATATGATGGCTAAGCGTCCGGAGCGTAGTGATTATCCTTCTTGGAACCGTGCCCAGTTTGTGGTGGATTCTATCCAGTGGGAGAATGATCCGCTCTATGGATGGTGCAACAAGAACTATAAGAAGGATGGTTCGCCATACAATGTATACAGTGATGGACTGAAGGTGTTTACAACTATCGATAGCCGTATGCAGCAGTATGCGGAAGAGGCTATGTATCAGCATGTAGCCCGCTATCTGCAACCTCGCTTCAGTGCAGAGATAGCCCGCAAACCAAGCTCGCCATACAGCGATAAGCTGACACCGAAACAGATTAAGAGTATACTGAACCGCAGTATCACCCAGAGTGAGCGTTACCGTACGATGAAGGCTGCGGGATATTCTGAGGATGAAATCAAGGCGGCATTCCGCAAGAAGCAGGAGATGACCGTATTTACCTATCATGGTGATATTGATACGCTGATGAGTCCGCTCGATTCTATCCGTTATTACAAGAGTTTTCTGCGTAGCGGTTTTATGAGCATGGATCCTAAGACGGGTGCTGTGAAGGCGTATGTGGGTGGATTGGATTATACTCATTTCATGTATGATATGGTGAGTCTGGGACGCCGGCAGGTGGGTTCTACCATCAAACCTTTCCTTTACAGTCTGGCGATGTCTAACGGCTTCCAGCCTTGTGATTTGGCTCCTAACCGCCAGCAGACCTATATGGTGGCAGGCCGTCCGTGGACACCTCGTAACGCCAACCATTCACGTGCCGGACAGATGGTACCGCTGAGTTGGGGATTGGCGCAGAGTAGCAACTGGGTGAGTGCTTATCTGATGAGTAAGCTCAATCCGCAGCAGTTCGTACAGATGTTGCGCGACTTCGGCATCAACAGTCCTGATATCCATGCATCCATGAGTCTCTGTCTGGGACCATGTGAGGTAAGTGTCAGCGAGATGGTGAGCGCTTATACCGTATTTGCCAACCACGGCATCCGTACTGCTCCAATGTTTGTGAGCCGTATCGAGGATAATGAAGGTAATACGATTGCTACCTTCCAGCCACGTATGAACGAGGTAATCAGTGCAGATAATGCCATGAAGATGCTTACCATGCTGATGGGCGTAGTGGATAATGGTACGGCAGGAAGACTGCGCTACCGTTATAACCTGGAAGGACAGATTGGCGCCAAGACCGGTACTACCAATAACAACAGCGATGGTTGGTTTATCGGCTTTACTCCACAACTCGTAAGTGGCTGCTGGGTAGGTGGTGAGGAGCGCGATATCCACTTCGATTCCATGAGTATGGGTCAGGGTGCTACCATGGCTTTGCCTATCTGGGCGATATTCATGAAGAAGGTTTATGCTGACCCGTCGCTGGGTATCAGTCCTGCTATCAAGTTCGATTTGCCGGAAGACTACAATCCTTGTTCCCGCAAGGCAGCCGAACAGGATGACTTTGAGGAAGTAGGAGGCGGCAGTATCGACGAAGTTTTCGAATAAAAACCAAGGCATTCGCCATTTTTGCATGTATTTATTTTAAATAGTGCAAAAA
>JAJXBQ010000046.1:0-17944 GCA_021640525.1 Segatella copri | reverse complement strand
GATCAACTCTCCATGGTCAAGGCCTCTCTTGGCCTGTTGTTTTGTGATGTTTGCCCTCACTGCAATGGCTGATTCCTTTATAAGCTTCCGACAGCAAGGGGGAGCATTCCCTATTTCCACCGCCTCTCAGATGTCTGGTATCTGCATGGATGCTCACGAAAAACAAGGTGTGAAAAGAGCTGCGGAAGACCTGCGTAAGGATATCTATACCGTGTCGGGTCGTTCACCCAGAGTGTGCTGCCAGGGCGAGGATGTGGTGCGTTATCCCATCCTCATTGGCACATACGGAGTGAGTGAAGCTATTACTCGCCTTGCCAAGAAAGGCATCTTGCCAGAGCGTTCGCTCAAGGGCAAGTGGGAGAGCTTTGTCATCAAGACCATTGATCATCCTGCCAAGGGCATGGAGCGTGCCTTGGTGGTGGCAGGTAGCGATATGCGTGGCACCATCTATGGCATTTACGAGATTTCCCGACAGATGGGGGTGTCGCCTTGGTATTGGTGGGCGGATGCGCCGATAGCCAAGCATGAGGAGGTCTTTGCCAAGCCATGCTCTGTGGAGAGTGGAGAGCCGAAGGTGAAATATCGTGGTTTCTTCATCAATGATGAGTTCCCTTGTATGACCACCTGGGCTAGAAATAAGTTTGGGGGCATGAACAGCCAGATGTATGCCCATGTCTTCGAACTCCTCCTTCGCCTCAAGGCAAACTGCCTCTGGCCTGCCATGTGGGGCTCGTTCAAGGAATACAAGCCTTTGGTACCTATCTTGAAGGATGAAAACGGACTGTATGAGGGCAACTGCTTCAATGAGGATGATCCGGAGAATGCCCGACTGGCTGATGAATATGGCATCGTGATGGGTACCTCGCATCATGAGCCGATGCAACGCTCGCAGCAAGAGTGGATTCGACATAAAAAGAACTATGGCAACGGTGAATGGAACTGGTTGACCAACAAGAATGCCATCAAGCGTTTCTTCCGAGAGGGAATCGAGAATAGCAAGGGTTACGACAAGCTCGTGACCATCGGTATGAGAGGTGACGAAGATCGTCCGATGACCGATGCAGGTAGTAGAGAGGCTAACTTCCGGCTGATGGAACAAATCATTTCGGAACAGCGAAAAATCATAGCTGATGTCACCAGGAAACCAGCCTCCGAGACCCCACAGGTCTGGACACTCTACAGTGAGGTGCTCGATTATTATGACCAGGGACTCAAGGTGCCCGATGATGTCATCGTGATGCTTTGCGATGACAATTTCGGTCATGTGCGCCGACTTCCTGATAGAAAGAAAAATTTCCACAAGGGCGGCTATGGTATGTATTATCATGTAGGCTATTATGGCGCCCCGAGAGCCAGCAAGTGGCTCACCATGTCGCATATCGCCGAGATGTGGGAGCAGTTGCAAGCCACTTATCAACATGGTGTGGATAAACTCTGGATGCTCAATGTCGGTGATATCAAGCCCCATGAGTTTGCCATCGACTTTTTTATGAACATGGCATGGAATCCCGATGCCTTCGATGCCAGCAACCTGGAGCAATATGCACAGGGATTCTGTGCCCAGCAGTTTGGTGATAAAGAGGCGAAAGAGGCTGCTCGTCTCTTGATGAGCTATGGAAGATATGCGTCTAGGGTGCAAGCCGAATTGCTGGATGACAAGACATACAATTTGCAGACGGGAGAGTTTAAGGGCGTACGGGATGAATTCCTGGCCTTGGAGGCACGAGCCCTGCGTCAGTATATCACCCTGGATGAGCCTGCGAAGGATGCCTATCAAGAGTTGGTTCTCTTCCCAATACAAGGCATGGCAAATCTCTATGATATGTATTACTCTTTGGCGATGAACAAGCAACTCTATCGTGAGGGACGTATTGAGGCTAATACATGGGCAGATAGGGTGGAGGAATGTTACAAGAGAGACTCCTTGCTCTGCGACAATTATAATCACCATATCGCCAATGGCAAGTGGAATCACATGATGGATCAAGTGCATATCGGCTATCAAAACTGGCATGCCTCGCAGCATCAAGTTATGCCTATGGTATATCGCATTCAGCAGAGTACCCCTTTTGCCGTTACGCAGCCTAGTACAGGCTACGTGTTTGAGCAAGATGGCGGCATGGTGGTGATGGAGGCAGAGCATCTCTTCTCACTGACACCTGCTGAATCAGAGAAGTCGCAGTGGAGACTCATCCCAGGTATAGGACGGACGAAGTCGGGTATAGCTCTCTTCCCATATACCCAGCCAACAGCAGGAGCGTATCTTACCTATAAGATGAGATTTAAGGCAGATATAGATTCGGTGGATGTACATCTTATTACTGATGCAGTGATGCCCTTTGTGCTGGGCGGTCATTATGTGGCAGTGTCGCTGGATGGTGGCAAGGAAGAGATTGTAGGGCTGAATCAGAATCTGAACTGGGAGCATAAGTACGACTTGATGTATCCTACAGCCGCATCGCGCATCATCGAGAAGAAGGTGAGGATGGCTGTAGGAAACACGGAGAAGGCTGAACATACCTTGAGGCTTCGTCCTATGCAGCCTGGTATTGTATTTGAGAAAATACTCATCAATCTTGGTGGGTATAAACCTACTCATCTAGGAATGCTAGAGAGTCCTTACGTGAAGTAAGGTCACTCTCTATACTTTGTAATTACTCAGCACCCCCTATGGGCATAACTTCTTTAACTTCTGAACTTGCGAAACATGTCGGAAAGAATATCTTCTCGGGTTGGAGAAAGTATTATTCCGGGTGCTAGGAAGTTACTTCTCCATTGTTGCCACTAGGCTCGGCAGACCTGCTGAGCCTAGTCAGCAGGTCTGCTGACTGCAGTCAGCACCTCTGTCGAGCCTAGTGAGAACACCTTGTTGTCGTACAACTATAACCCATTTAGGCGTACGAATGGTTGGCTGCTACATCATCATCTGCAGTCAAGGCTGGTAAGCATACGCTTCGTATCGTGATGATAGACCCTGAGATTGTCTTGGAGCAGGTGGGTATCAATCCAGATAACAACAGATACAGCTATTTCGGGCAAAACTTATAGGTAAAGATGTAAAAACGGTGTGTTTCTTTTGAAATGCACCGTTTTTTTCTTACACCATGATTGTCTTGCCAAAGTATTTGTAACATACAGCAAAGTAAAATGTCTGTTTTATTGCTACCTTTGCACTCAATAATAGAAACTAATAATTTTAGATAAACAATGAACAATAAGTTTTTGATTGCTTCGGCATTGTGTATGAACTTGGGCGCAACAGTGAATGCGCAGAATCCAATTATACAAACCCAGTTGACTGCCGACCCTGCACCGATGGTGGATGGGAATACCCTCTATGTCTATACCGGACACGATGAGGATGGGGCCAACTTCTTCTGGATGAACGAGTGGCGTGTGTATTCCACCACCGATATGGTAAACTGGACCGACTATGGTTCTCCACTCGACCTGAGTTCTTTTTCTTGGGCGGATGACCGTGCCTGGGCGGCACAAACCATCAAGCGAAATGGTAAATATTACTGGTATATCTGCGCCCACTCCAAGTTGAGTGGTGGTATCGCCATCGGTGTTGCCGTGAGCGATTCGCCTACGGGTCCTTTCAAGGATGCACTCGGCAAACCTCTCTTTGATAATGGTCAGTGGGATAACATCGACCCTACGGTCTGGATAGATGATGATGGGCAGGCATATCTCTATTGGGGCAATCCTCATCTCTATTATGCCAAGTTGAATGACGACATGATTAGCCTGAAGGACGGAGTGGATCCTAAGGAAGCCATTGATGACAAGCGACAGGTGGGCAGAATCCACATGACCGTGGATGGCTTTGGTGCTCCTGATGTGGAGAATCGTGACTCTACCATGAAATATAAAGATAATTATACCGAGGGCCCTTGGTTCATGAAGCGTGGCAAGAACTATTATATGCTTTATGCTGCAGGTGGAGTGCCTGAGCACATTGCTTATTCCATGAGCAAGAAGCCTTTCGGACCATGGAAGTATATGGGCGAAATCATGCCATTGGAAGATACGGGTTCCTTTACTAACCATTGCGGTGTGACCGACTTCAAGGGCAAGTCTTATTTCTTCTATCATACGGGTAAACTGGGTGGCGGATTCGGACGCAGTGTGGCTGTGGAAGAATTCAAATATAATGCCGACGGCACATTCCCAATTATCCACCATACTCAGGAAGGAGTGGCTCCTATCGCAACCCTCAATCCTTACAAGCGTCAGGAGGCTGAAACCATCGCTTTCTCTAAGGGAGTGAAGTCGGAGCAGACCGATGATACGGGTGTTTATATCTCTGAAATTCATACAGGTGATTATATCAAGGTACGTGAGGTGGATTTTGGAAATGAAAGTCCGGATGTATTTGCCATCTCTGCTGCGTGCTCGTCGCTTGGAGGTTCGCTGGAGGTTCATCTCGATAAGGAAGATGGCGAACTGATAGCTAAACTTGATGTTACCAAGACGGGTGGCTGGGAAAAGTGGAAGACTTTCTCGGCACAAATGCTAAAGAAAGTGACAGGAAAGCATGATATTTACTTCGTGTTCAAGGGATTGAAGGGAAGCAAACTCTTCAATTTCGACTGGTGGAAGTTTGAGAAGAATTTCGCCAATCCTGTGGTTTGGGCTGATGTGCCTGATGTGGATGTAATCCGTGTGGGCGACAGCTTCTATATGGTAAGCACCACCATGCATCTGATGCCGGGTGCGCCTATCATGAAATCGAAGGATCTGGTGAACTGGGAAACCGTGAACTATATCTTCCCTAAACTTACCGATTCACCTAAGTATGACATGAAGGAGGGTACGGTGTATGGTCGTGGTCAGTGGGCTACTTCGCTGCAGTATCATCGTGGCAAGTTCTATGCGCTCTTTGCTCCGAATGATAATCCCGGTGGAGAGACTTATATCTGCACCGCCGATGATATCGAGGGCAAGTGGACTATCCACAGCCGTTTGCAGCATTTCCATGATGCCGCTCTCTTCTTCGATGACGACGATAAGGCATACGTGGTTTATGGAACGGGAGAGATGGTGCAGCTGAATACAGACCTTACGGAAGTGGTACCGGGCAGCCATCGTAAACTCTTTGAGCGTGATGCTGATGAAACGGGTTTGCTCGAAGGCTCCCGCATGATCAAACACAACGGCAAGTATTATCTCCTGATGATTTCGTGGCCACAGGGACATCCTCGTCGTGAGGTTTGTTTTCGTGCAGATCACATTCAGGGTCCTTACGAAAAGAAGGTGATTCTGGAAACGGAGTTTGCCGGATTCAACGGCGTGGGACAAGGTACGATTGTAGATGATAAGGATGGCAACTGGTATGGCATCGTATTCCAAGACCGTGGTGGTGTGGGCAGAGTGCTCACGCTGGAGCCATGTACCTGGAAGGACGGATGGCCTATGCTGACCGATGAGAAGGGCAATATTCCTGCCGAGATGCAGAAGCCTGTATTGGGATATGATGGTAAGGGACTCGTGTATAGCGACGATTTCTCGAAGGATAAACTGGAACTGCAGTGGCAGTGGAACCACAATCCTGTGGATAATGCCTGGTCGCTCACAGAGCGCAAGGGCTGGCTCCGCCTGAAGACATCCCGTGTAGTTCCTAACATCTTCCTGGCTCCAAATACCATCAGTACCCGTACCGAGGGACCTGCCTGCGAGGGAATCATCAAGATGGATGTAAGCAAGATGAAGGATGGCGATGTGGCTGGTCTGTCAGCCTTCCAGGGTGATGCGGCCCTGCTTTCTATCGTAAAGGAAGGCAAGAAACTCTTTGTGGTGGGTACCAAGGAGAGTGTAGCTTTGACTGAAAAGGAAAAGGCGGTGACCGATGTGAAGCGTGAGGAGGTGTATCGCCAGCCTTTGAATCTGAAGCAGGATAAGGCAGCGAAATCAAGCATCATCTATCTGAAGATGAGTTGCGATTTCCGTCTTCATCAGGATCTCGCCACCTTATTATATAGTATAGACGGCAAGACTTGGATTCCTGCCATCAAGGATTTCAAGATGCAATATGATTATCGCCGCTTCTTTATGGGAACCCGTATTGCCATCTATAACTATGCAACAAAGGCTACCGGAGGATATATAGATGTTGATTCTTTTGAGTATTCTAAAAGAAAATAGGTTTAAAGTTTGAGCTTTTTTTAATTTTAACGGCACAAAGTGAAGGAAAATCAAAAAGTTTCCTTATCTTTGTGCCGTTTTTAATTACTAATCAATGCTGATTTTATGAACAGAAATAAGATGATTTTTGGGGCTTGGGTCTTGGGACTATTGTTTCCGGTAGAGATGATGGCTAAGGCAAGTTGCACAGATAATAGTACTCGACTTTGGTATAACGCTCCTGCCCAACATTGGTTGGAGGCTTTACCTATAGGAAATTCTCACTTGGGAGGTATGGTATATGGCGGAACTACGGATGAGAATATCCAGTTGAATGAGGAGACTTTCTGGAGTGGCGGTCCTCATAACAACAATAGTAAGAAATCCCTGGAGAATTTGCCAAAGGTGAGGGAACTCATCTTCAATGGCAGGGAAGAGGAGGCAGCGGCTCTCATCAACCAAACCTTCATCCCAGGACCTCATGGCATGCGCTTCCTGCCGATGGCAAATCTGCATATCAGAATGAAGAACCGGGGAAAGGCTGAGCAGTTTGTGCGCAATCTGGATTTGAAGAGGGCGATTGCCACGACTTCTTTCGTGATGGATGGCGTAAGATATACCCGTACTACCTTTGCTTCGCTGGCTGATGGCGTCATCGTTTGCCACATCAAGGCGAGTAGAAAGGGGGCTTTGAATATCGATGTTACCCTGGATTCGCCTTTTGAACATCAGAATCAGAAAACGTCTTCAGGGGTTATGCTGAAGGTGAAGGGACAAGACCAGGAAGGCATCAAAGCGGCTCTCACTGCCGAGTGTGTGGTTGATTTAAGGACGGATGGCACCGAGGCAACCATCCTCGTGAGTGCTGCCACTAATTTTGTGAACTATCACGATGTGTCGGGCAATGCCGCCCAGCGCAATGCTGACTATATAAATAAGGTGAAACTGATGAGCTATGCACAGTTGGAGAAACGCCATGTGGAGGCTTACCAGAAGCAGTTCGCTACTTCTTCTCTGGTTCTGCCAACCGATATCAATGCTTCGTTGCCTACTAACCAGCGCCTGGAGAAATTTGCGGGCAGCAAGGATATGGCGATGGTGGCACTGATGTATAACTATGGTCGCTATCTGCTCATCTCCTCTTCCCAGCCTGGTGGACAGGCGGCAAACCTGCAGGGCGTTTGGAACGACAGCAAAAATGCACCTTGGGACAGTAAATATACCATCAACATCAATACGGAGATGAACTACTGGCCTGCCGAGGTAACGAATCTCGGTAACACCACGGAACCTCTGTATTCGCTGATTAAGGATTTGAGTGTAACGGGAGCACAGACGGCTAGGGAAATGTATGGCTGTCGTGGCTGGATGGCACATCATAACACAGATATCTGGCGCATAGCAGGTCCGGTGGACGGTGCGCAGTGGGGCATGTTCCCGAACGGCGGTGCCTGGCTCACCACCCATCTCTGGCAGCATTATCTCTATACAGGCGACAAGGCTTTCCTTGCACAATGGTATCCGGTAATAAAAGGTGCCGCTGAGTTCTATCTCGACTATATGCAGAAGTTGCCGGGCACCGAATGGAAGGTAACCGTGCCGTCGGTGAGTCCGGAACAGGGACCTAAGGGTAAGAGAACTGCCGTAACGGCGGGATGCACGATGGACAACCAGATAGCCTTCGATGCCTTAACCAGTGCCGTGAAGGCTTCTGAAATATTGGGTGTTGATGAGGCTGAGCGCAAGGATATGCAGCAGCTGGTTTCGCAGATTCCGCCAATGCAGATAGGAAAGTACGGACAGTTGCAGGAGTGGCTTGTGGATGCGGATGATCCGAAGAATGAGCATCGCCATATCTCGCATCTCTATGGATTGTATCCATCCAATCAGATTTCTCCTTTCTCTCATCCGGAACTGTTCCATGCCGCAGCCACCACTCTGAAGCATCGTGGCGACCAGGCTACGGGCTGGAGTCTGGGTTGGAAAACGAACTTCTGGGCACGCATGCTTGATGGCAATCATGCTTTCAGAATCATCAGCAATATGCTTCGCCTGTTGCCATCTGATGCGCAGGCAAAGGAATATCCTGATGGCAGAACCTATCCGAATCTCTTCGATGCCCATCCGCCATTCCAGATTGACGGCAACTTCGGAGTAACAGCTGGTATCGCCGAAATGCTCCTGCAGAGTCATGATGGAGCCGTGCATCTCTTGCCGGCATTGCCTGATGCCTGGAACGAGGGTAGCGTAAAGGGACTTCGTGCCCGTGGCGGCTTTGTGGTGGATATGGACTGGAAGAATGGCAGACTGATGAAGGCGAAGATTCGTTCCACCATCGGAGGCATTCTGCGTCTCCGCTCCTACGTTCCGCTGAAGGCGAAGAATCTGAAGAAGGCAGAAGGAACATGTCCCAATATCCTTTTTGCATCTGCAGAAGTGAAGCCTGTAATGGAACAGCATCGGATAGCAGAAGGAGTGAAGGTTCCTATTCCTGATGTATATGAATATGACTTGGAAACAGAACCAGGAAAGACTTATCTGATTAAATAATGTCCTGAAATTACATTTGTTGCCATAAAAGTATCATTTTGTCCACCTCTGTTTGGATAATTATTCGTACTTTTGTGGCAATATTTTTTATAATAATCTTTTAGACCTATCAATGAGAATGAAGAAATTATTATTTGCAACCTGTTGCATCGCTTTTTTGAACGGTTCTTTGGGAGCTGCGGCGCAGAAAAAATCTGCAGCCAAGAATGTTCTGACACAGACTTTGAAAGGGAAGTCTTGGTCGGCTGATAATGGTAATGGTACCTTTACAAACCCTTTGTTTTATGATGAGTTTTCTGACCCTGATATTATCAGAGTAGGGGAGGATTACTATCTGGCGGGTACCACGATGCACAGTGTGCCGGGACTGGTGGTTCTCCATTCCAAGGATTTGGTGAATTGGGAATTCTCTTCCTACTGTTTCGACCGCTTTGATGATTCTGATGATTTCAATCTCCGCAATGGCAAGGAGGCTTACGGACAGGGTATCTGGGCGCCTGCCATCCGATTTCACAACGGAAAGTTCTATATCTTCTCCAATATCAACGGGCATGGATTGCAGGTGTATATCTCGGACAGTGCCAAGGGTCCTTGGACGCATCATAAAGTTAATGGCGATATCTACGACCTCTCTGTGCTCTTCGATGAGGATGGCAAGATTTATGCCGTGCACAAGTATGGCAACGTGACCATTACGGAGTTGAAACCCGATTTGAGTGGTCCGGTAGAGGGCAGCAGTAAGGTGGTGATTCCTGAAGGCAATGCGATGGGTGAGGGACATCATGTTTATAAAATCAATGGTATGTACTATATCCTCTCTGCAGATTATTCACCGATGGGCCGCATGCAGTGCGCCCGAAGCAAGAGCATCTGGGGACCTTATGAAACTTGCGTAATCAGCGAGCGTGAATCGTATGGTTATGCTGCGGGATGGAGCGTAGGTAACATGGGAATCGGTCGGCCTTTGCCGGAAGATGGTTTCAATTTCCAGAACAACAAGCCTAATGGTCTGAACCTGGGATGTGCTACCATTCATCAGGGTGGCATCGTGCAGGCTCCTGACGGAAAATGGTGGGGCGTTTCGATGCAGGACTTCAATGCCGTGGGAAGAACGGTGTGCCTGTCGCCTATCACTTGGGTTGACGGCTGGCCTTACTTCGGATTGGAGAAGAACCTGGGACGCTCGCCTCGTACCTGGTTCAAACCGAATGATATGGTAAAGACACCACAGGCTCCATACGACAGATGTGATGATTTCTCGGGTAAAACTTTTAAACCGGTTTGGCAATGGAATCATAATCCGAATGACAAGATGTGGTCGCTGAATAAGGAACGAAAAGGATGGCTCCGTTTGCATTCCATGCCTGCCAAGCAACTGCTTTGGGCAAAGAATACATTGACGCAGCGTGCCATCGGACCGGTATCTTATACATCTGTAAAGTTGGATGCTTCCCGCTTGAAGGTAGGTGATGAGGCTGGTTTGGGTGTCATCAATACGCCATACGCTTCATTGGGCGTTGTCAAGACGGATAAGGGGTTGAACTTGAGATGTTATGACCAGAATACCAACAAGGAAGTGTGGAAGCCGTTGGCTAAAAGTAAGGTAGTATGGTTGCGACTTTGGGGTGATTATGACAAGAGCCAGTTGCAATATTCCTATTCTCTGGATGGTAAGAACTGGGAGAATATCGGTGAGCAGATGCTTTCACCTTATCAGTTGAAGACCTTCCAGGGTGTTCGTGTGGCACTTTATGCTTTCAACAAGAAGGAATTGAATGGCGGTGTGGCTGATTTCGATGATTTCATGGTAGAGGAGCCGATGGCTGGCAGAACAGTCAATTTGCCTATCGGAAAGACCATAAGATTCTCTAATCTCGCTGATGGCAGTCTGATGGATGCTACCAGACATGGATTGATGCATAGTTCTAGTAACCGAAAGGACATGAGAAATCAGGTGAAGTTTGTTGTGGAGGATAGAGGTAAGGGAAAGATTGCTTTGAAGACGGCTGACGGACGATATGTTTATATTGCTGGTGCAGGTTTATCTGGTGATGTTCGTCTGACTTTCGACTCTTCCAAGGCAGAGGAGTTTGTATGGCAGGATATGCTTTATAACCGCTGTATGCTGCTTTCTCTGAAGACTCAGCGTTATGTGGGTAAGAATCCTGTGGATGGAAGTCCTTATTCTGCAGATTTCCAGGGAGCTGACGCCGGTATGAAGAACGGATGTGTTTTTACATGGGAAGTTGTTGAATAAAGATATGTTCTTAAAAAATTCAAAGAGGCAGACTCTCGCTGTGGGGAGTCTGCCTCTTTTTCTTATGTGATATTGTTCGATTATTCGAAATAGAATGTGAGAGCTATCATCTTGCTATGTGCTGACTTAGCTGATAGTGTATATGGAAGTGTACTCTTGTCTTTTATATTTTTGATGTGATTCTTATCGTATGTATCTGTTATTCCATACATAAACTTCAGTTCTGGGCGAAGTTTGAAATAAGGCAGATAGAAATCACACCCCAATCCCAGTTCTAGGAACAGATCTGTTTTCTTCAGTTTGATATAATCTTCGTTCTTGCTGTTCAGATTCATCATTGGGTTGATTCCTGCCATGATGTATGGGCGGTGATTGTTGAATCTCTGTGCTGCAAATATCAGGTCGAGGGCACTGGAAATGTAAGCCGTCTTCATCTCCTGTTTCTGTTGGATCGGATTACCGGCTCCATCTTTTTCCAGCATGTTGTAGAAGGAGAGATGACGGGTACCGAAATACATGGCTGGTGCTATGCGTAGCTGGAAGTGGGTGTTGAGACGGAATTCTCCTAGTACACCTACTGTAAATCCTGTATCCCATCTGTCCTGGTCTACTGTTACACAGCTTTGCTGCTCAATGCCGTCAGCATCAAGATAAGTCACCTGTCCTGCATTCTGGAATTCTATATCCTGGAAGTGGGTGCCTACTAATACACCGAAGTGGAATGTACGTAAATCGGTATAAGGACGGTTTTCTACCGTTCTTTCCTGTGCGCCAGCCTGGATTGTGATGGCAAGGCTTATGATGAATGTCAATAGTTTCTGTTTCATATATTTATAACGGAATATTCCTCTTCATATTGCTTTCCGTTTTATTTCGATTATGTATAAATTAATCTAATTCTTGAAAATTCTTATACCTAATTGTAGGTATTTCAGAAATTATTATTATCTTTGCACCATAATTATTAGGTAATATACCTGATGTTATGAAGTAAGACAAATTAAAAGCATATTATACAAAAACATTATAAACATTTAAACATTAATAATTATGGCATACGTAATTGGTGACGATTGTATCGCTTGCGGTACATGTATTGATGAGTGCCCATCAGGTGCAATCTCTGAGGGCGATAAGTATTCTATCAACCCAGACCTCTGCACAGAGTGTGGTACTTGTGCTGATGTTTGCCCTAACGAGGCAATCAGTCTTCCTTAATCTTTAAGGATAGATACTTTTAGTTACATAAAACATAGAGAGCGGTTCCCTTGAGAATCGCTCTTTTCGTTTTCCGTTGTTTATAGATTTGTTTACCTTTTTATCTTTTTAACTCATAGTATAAATCATAGAAACGAAAAGGGGATTGCATCAGTTATTGATGCAATCCCCAATATGTTGTAGTTAATGTTATGCTTATTCACCTGGCTTGAGACCTGCCTTCTCGTAAGCATCGTTAGCCAACTTGTTCTGTGGATCAAGCTTCAGAAGCTTATCCCAGTATGGCTTAGCTGTGTTGAAGTCCTGTTTGTCGTAGGTATAGATGAAGCCCATATACTGGTAAGCTGTCTTCAGGTAGCTGAGTTCATCCTCATCACACTGCTTTGCTTCCAACTCATTGATTACTTCTTTGTAAGCAGCAATAGCCTTGTCGTCCAACTCGTTCTGGAAAGCAGTGTTACCCTCCTGAAGCTTAGCAAATGGCTTCAATGTAGGATACTTCTCTGCTAACTTAGCGTATACGCCGATAGCCTTGTCGATATTCTCAACCTTCTTAGCTGGATCTTTCTTAGCCTTGTTTATATAGATTTCAGCAAGCTTCATGAAGTCTGTAGGAGCAGCATTTGGATTCTTGTCCATATACTGCTGGTTGTACTCTAAAGCCTTGTCTTCATCGCCCAACTCCTTGTAAGCCTCAGAGATATACTGCAATGGCTTAGGATCATCAGCCTTCATCTCCAATGCCTTCTGGTACTGAGCTATAGCCTCATTATACTGCTTATTGCCAGCCAAAGCCAAACCATAATAAGCTACGATACTGGCATTCTTCTTGATAGAATCGGTGTTCATTACGATGTTTGCATGCTGGAGAGCAGATTCAAAGTTCTTTACGTCAACAGCGGCGCGCATAGCCAAAACCTGCATAGCTGCATCTTTAGGGAACTTCTGGATACCACTTTCGCAAAGGCTCAAACTTTCTTCCTTCTTTCCAACGATATAAGCTGTGAAAGCATATTCGTACTGAGTATACTCTTCAAGTGTGTTTGGCTTAGCCTTTGAGAAATACTCATAAGCCTTCTCGTAGTTGCCAGCGCTGAAGAAGTTGTGACCTGCTTCTGCCTCGATAGGGTAGTTAGGGTTGATTTCTCTCAGTTTGTTCAAAGCTTCCGCACTAGCCTGTGGGTCAATTTTACGGTAGACGTTAGAATAGCTGATATATCCCTGAGGATTCTTAGGATCCATTGTCATACACTGACCGTACCATGTAGCAGCCTCACCACCATTGTCCTGCATTGCATAGATGTCGCCTTTCAGAATGTAAGCGTCACCATAGTTCTTGAACTTAGCGATGACAGCATCAGCAACAGCGTTAGCCTGATCATAGTTTTTGTTCATTGCAAGAAGGTTACCCAAAGCAATCAATGCCTTAGGATCCTTTTTGAACTCCTTCTGGTATTCCTTGATTTCCTTGGCAAAAGCCTTAGGATCTGCATTACCAGCCTTCAATGTAGTCTCTATAGGTTTCAGCATGTCCTTATAGTTGACATCCTGTGCCATTGCAGGTGCTGCCAAACCCATGACGAGCAAACCTGCTACTAAATATTTAATAGCTTTCATAATTCTATTTTTTATATGTGTCTCTTTCTTAGCGTTTTACATTAACGGTCTTTATAGTGATGTCACCTCTGTATGGAAGCAATCCGGTCTTGAACAGGATGAGTTGTCCTTTTGGACCTGAAATGTAGTTTGCGAAGCTCCAAGGCAATGCCTTGTGAGGGTCAACTACAATAGCATATAATGTTCTGACGAACGGATATCTTCCATCCAGCAAGTATGCCTGATATGGTTGCCAGCTGTTATATGGTGTTGCCACATCTTTGATAGATACTCGCATGACATGAATATTCTTCTTAAATGTAGTGTTGGTTGAATCACGGCGGTCGTTGAGCCTGTTAGATCCAATTACACCGATTGAGCCTGGGTTCTGATCCACATAGTCGATAACCTCTTTACTAGTTTTTGCGGCCATGATTTTTGCACCCATTTTAGCTCCGTGCAATACAGAGTCTACTACATAATTGGTTGTTGCAGAGCGGGTATTATCGAAAATAACTTCAATGTCGCCTCTCTTTGAACCTTTCACAATATCACTCCATTTAGTTGCCTTACCTGTAAGGATACGTTTGATATCTTTTACCGTAATACAAGTATCATTGTTTTGCTTGTTTACAATAAATGCCAATCCATCGTAACCGATAGGGAAAACAGAAGGAATTACATTGCTTTTAGACTTCAAGTAGGCTATTTCACTATCTTTCAAATTACGTGTAGTGAATAAAAGCGCTGTTTTGAAATCTTTAATCATCTGAAGTCCGGTGACTTCATCTGTATACTTCGGCTTGAGTTTAGCTTTTGGGAACTCATACTCAAACTGACTTCTTTCTTCGTCAATGATAGGACTCAAACTCTCGTCAGCCACAAATTCAATTGTGCCTGAAGTAGGAGTATCAGTTCTACCATCTTTGGCTTTCTTCTCGCCACATGACGAGAAGAAAGCCATTGATAGTACTGTTAATCCTATACCTAAAAAAATATAAGATGTTCTTTTCATTCTATTACTGCAATCTAAATACAACTGGTACAGTATACTTAACACGTACAGCAGAACCATTTTGCTTACCTGGTTTCCACCTAGGCATGCTCTTAACGACACGCTGTGCTTCACGGTCAAGTGAAGGGTCTACGGAACGAGCTACCTTAACATCAGAGATAGAACCATCACGCTCTACCACGAATGATACGATAACACGACCCTGTACACCATTTTCCTGTGCAACGACAGGATACTTGATGTTGCTTGCAAGGTAAGACATCAGGGCGCCTTGTCCACCAGGGAATGAAGGCATCTCCTCTACGACGTCGAAGACCTTAGTAGAAACCTCAGGTTTTGGTGCTGGTGGTGGAGGTGGAGCTGCCACTGCAATATCATTTCTTACAGCTTCAATTGTACGGTCTTTCACACCTTCCTTGTTTTCAGTACCGACTGCAACTTTGTCATCCAGTTTATCCATCTGCTTAACCTGGTTTTCCTCTTTTACGAGTTCATCCTTCTTAATGACAGGTGCGGTAAACTTCTGAGTTTCGCGAGCCACAGGAATCTCCTTTTTCATTTCAACCTTAGGCTTCACTGGCTCCTTCTTCTTTTCTTCCTTCTTAGCCTGCTGCTGGAGTTTAGCCAACTCCATAGCTTCCATATATGCTTGCTGCTCTTCAGCCTGTTTCTGTTCAATAACCTTCCAAGCTAAAAAACCACCCACGAGAGCTGCAGCAATGACCAAGATAAGCAGAGCCTTGATGTTTCTGCCAGAAGTACCCTTACGGAGCTGGTATGCACCATACTCCTTGTTCTTTCCGGCGAAAACCATATCGACCCATTTAGGATCGTAAAGATCAATTTTTGCCATTTCTTTCTTGTTTTAATTGTTAGTACACATCTTACATCTTAACGTTTCTAGACTTGAGAAGCTTCTCATCGTCTCCGTTAATCTTATCGATGACATACGTACCAATGTTCAAAATCTGCATTTCATCGAGTGCATCAACCATATTCTTATATGAAGCATTATCTGTAGGCTTGATGACGATAGTAAGAGTAGGAATCTTTCCGTCCTTCAAGTTACCAGCCTTCAAATCGCTCAACTTCTTCTGATAGATGCTATCAGGATACTGCTTAGGATTCTTCTGACGGTCCATGTTCAACTCCTTGACAGCAAGTGCGATTCTTTCTACAGGGCGTGTGCCGTTTTCTGTAGCGTGCTCTCTCAAGACCTTACGGATGCCCTGGCTACCCCATGTAGTCTCCTTGATCCATGTTGGATCATCGTACTTAGGAATACCAGCACCATAATAAATCTTGTTATCTGCTGTTACGTAGAGTGTCACAGTTTCAGAAGCCTTAGCTTCGTTCTTCTGATTTTCTTGAGTATTCTCATCATTACTTGGCATAGTCAGCTCCATAGTCTGAGGTTTGCTCAAAGATGTACACAGCATGAAGAACGTGATAAGCAGCATGAGCATATCCACCATAGGCGTAAAGTCTACGCGGACATTCATTTTCTTTTGTTTGCTTTCTTTCTTTGCCATTTATTCGTCCCCCTGTTGTTTTAACTGTGTAATCATATAGTAATGACTCTCGTCCATATCCTGGAGTTCGTTCATCACTCTCTTAACGGTCTTGTAAGGTGTAGAAGCATCTGCCTTGAGGGCAATCTTGATGTCTTCGTTTACGTTACGAGCTGCGTCAACCCACTGCTGGAACTCGCTCATACCGCCCTTAATACTGTCGAGAGGAATACCTTTAGTCTGGAGATACTGTGGACGCTTAGAAGCGTTCATTGTCAGATAAGTACTCAAGTCGCCCATAGGTACGCCGAACGTACCTTCGCTCTTGAATGTCTCAATCTGTTTTGGGCTCAATGACACGCCGAATGCTCCTGTCATTGTGCTCAGTGTAGCTCCCAACTGATCAGTATTATCAATACTCATAAATACTTGGCCCTCGCCGGTAGGATTACCAGCCTTGTCCTTTTGAGGACTAACCAAGATGGTCAAGACACCGTTCTCTGGCACCTTAATCTCAGACACAGAACCTGGTGTATTTACCTTAACTGGCTCATTCTTTACGAAAGTAGAGGTGAGCATGAAGAAGGTAAGCAGCAGGGTCATAACGTCTGACATAGGCGTCATGTCGATCCAGATGTCACTCTTCTTAATTTTTACTTTACCCATAGCGATAAAATTTTAAAGGGTTAGCAAAAATTAAGCCTCTTCTGCGTGGTTAGCTTCGTATGTCTGAGCAATTGAGTAACCTACCTCGTCGAGTGCGTATGTCAACTTATCTACCTTGTTGGTGAATGTGTTGTAAGATACAACGGCACACCATGATGTCAAGATACCGAATGCGGTGTTGATCAACGCCTCAGAAATACCTACAGAAAGTGCTGCTGAGTCAGCGCCACCACCTTCACCCATGGCCTGGAATGACTTGATCATACCGGTTACAGTACCGAGAAGACCTGTCAAAGTACCAAGTGTTACGATTGTAGCGATGATAGGCAAGTTCATTGTCAAAGTTGGCATCTCCAACTGAGTTGCCTCCTCGTGAGCCTGCTGGATCTTAGCTACCTTCTGAGCCTTCTTCAAAGATGCGTTAGCACCTGACTCCATAGACTTGTAAGCGTTCAAAGAAGCCATAACAACGTTAGCTACTGTACCGCGCTGCTTGTTGCAGAGCTGCTCAGCCTTAGCGAAATCATTTGCGTTCAAAGCTGCCTTGATGTTTGCAACGAACTTAGGAAGAGCACCTTTACCTGTAGCGGTCTTAAGAGCCAACCAACGCTCGATTGTCATAGCCAACACTGTGAGCAACAATGTGTGGATAACTGGTACGATTACACCACCTTTGTAGATAGTACCCCAAATGTCTGCTGGGTGATCCTGTACACCTGGATCCTGGAAGTGCATGTCGTTACCGAACCATGTGAAGAACAATGTGAATGCGATGATAGCACATACCACGATGATCCAGAATGCGCCTCTTACTCCCTGAAAGCCCTCAGACTTCTTAGCTGGGGCTGCTTGTTTTGTAGTTGCCATAATTTTACTTTTTTTTAAATTATTAGTTAATAAATTATTAATATTTTCTTTTTTTCTTTCTCGCTTCGTAGACCTTGAATGTGTCGTTTGTCAATAAACACAGTTGGGTTATCTATTTTGCATTGGCAAAGATAATAA
>JAJXBQ010000283.1:0-3491 GCA_021640525.1 Segatella copri | reverse complement strand
AATTAAATATGAAATATTTAGTAGCAACATTCACTATTGAAACGACTGCCGACTTGATGCAGGCCTCTCAGGATCTGCTTGCCGATGGTGCAGCCGAAGCCGGATTTGAATCTTTTGAAGAAACAGAAACCGGACTGGAAGCGTATGTGCAGAAAGAACTCTTCGACAAGGAGATGCTGGATGCCTATATTGCTGATTTCCCTATCGAGGATGCGAAAATTACCTACGAGGTGAAAGATGCAGAAGACAAGGATTGGAACCAGGAATGGGAAGAACAGGGATTCGAACCAATTTATGTGGACAACCAGGTGGTGATTTACGATGCGAAACATCCCGAACTCTATCCCGATACGAGCAACAGACCCGACATGATAGAAATAGGTATTGAGGCGAAACTGGCGTTCGGAACAGGAAACCACGAAACCACACGCATGATCATTTCGCAGCTGCTCCACATGCCTATCAGAACCAAGCGCATCCTGGATTGCGGAACGGGTACGGGAATCCTTGCCCTCACCTGCTCAAAGCTCGGAGCAAAAGACGTGGTAGGCTACGATATTGACGAGTGGAGCGTAGAAAATGCCAAGCATAATGCCGTGCTCAACGGCGTAACTAACATGGAAGTACTCTTTGGCAACAGTCAGGTAATCAACCATATCAGCGGCGTTTTCGACCTGGTTCTAGCCAACATCAACCGCAACATTCTGCTCAACGACATGCGCGCTTTCCGTAGCGTGATGAACATCGGCGGAACCCTGGTTCTGAGCGGCTTCTACGAAGAAGATATTCCTGTACTCCTGGAGAAAGCAGAAGAACTGGGAATGCATGAAATAAACAGACAGATTGACAACAATTGGGCCTGCCTTGTTTTAGGTTCATAAAGATTCTTTTCAGATTCAAAAAGATTCAATATGAAAAATCTGAAATCAGAAATATCAGATTAAAACATACGAATAAAGGTTGGATTTTCGCATATTGCCAAAAGTCCAACCTTTATTCCATGAATTTCTTCTCATTATTATTGCTTCCTATGCAGAGCTGCTTGAGCTCATAATAACTGCCGTTGTAAATATTGAAATCTACGTAGCCTTTAATGCCCGGCAACTTGCCCACATCCGTATGCTGCCAGAACTTCCATTTGCCCTTATACTGAACCTTGTCAACATAATAGTGGGCTATCCAGTAAGGATAATCATCGAAGACAGGCGCACTCAGATATTGCTCCTTGAATTTATAATAGGTGTAGATGATAGGTTTAACATGATACTTATCCTCTACAATATGCAGCCAGGTAAGCACATCACGCTGGAAATCCTCCACACTCTTATCTGCCGGCTTATGTTCAATATCCAGTACCGGAGGCAAATCGCCATCCGTAAGATGAACCTGGTCTAGGAAATAATAAGCCTGTTCTCGGGCTGTCGACTTATTGCTCCAGAAATGATAAACACCCCGGATGAAACCGAAATCGCGAGCCTGATTAAAGTTCTCGCGGAAATTCTCATCGAGCCGTGAAGAACCTTCCGTACTCTTGATGATGACGAAGCGCACAGGGCACCCCTTGATCATCGCATTCTTGAGCTGTTCCCAGTCTATCTTGCCCTGATAATGCGAAATGTCGATTCCATGAATTTCGAAACCTTCAGGATATTCAGCATCGCCATAAAGCGCACGCCATCGGAAACCAGTTGGACCTACAAAGAAATGATAGAACAGAAAGACATAGAGCACGATAACCGCCGTTCCGCCTATCCACCACGCCCAACGGGGATAGCGTTGCAAAAAAGAAGACGAACGCCTTCTACCACGGGAGCCGCCACGCCGAGGAGTTTTCTTTCTCGCCATGGCACTCTTTTTCTGTGAAGAAGCCGTTCGTCTTGTTGACATATAAAAAAATATTTATTCTATTTTTTACTTAGCCTGCTCCAACTGGAGAGTCTTTGTGGTCTGGTCGCAAACCTCAGAAGGACCCCAGTACTGGATAGGACCTGGATAAACGTAAGCTGTTTCCTTAGCCCACTCATCGCGCTTAGAAGCGAAGAACTTGAATGGAGCGCCATCCAGCTCAACGAGAGCCTTGCGGATAACTGGCTTGTTAGCACCATTACGACGCTCGATGTTCATCATCATAGTGATTGGCACACCACCTGCAATCCACTCTGCTGCAGGAGCTGTTGTGTTCTTGATGATTGACATGTAACCGGTCTTGCCGTTAGCGATGAGGCGTGAAGCGTTGTAACCGAGTGAGTAGCAGTAGTCAGCATCGTAGTTAGAAGGAGCTGCGCAACGTCCCTCGTAACCGAAGAAGTGGTGCTGTGCAGAGAACTTACCAACAAACTTGCCTTCCTTCTTCCATGCAGCCAACTTCTCAGCTACCATGCGAGAAAGCAACTTCTCTGTCTCGATGAGAGAAACCTGTACGTTTCCGTGAGGGTCGCGGTCGAGGCAAAGCTGGCGAGCTACGTCAGCTGGCAAAGACTCCAATACTGCGAGGTTGTCCTTAGCGATGGCACCCTTAACGAATGCAATCTGCTCCTCAGCACTTGCAAACTCACGGCTCTCGCCTGTTGCAGGGTCTGTAAGAACCTCGTTCAATTCTGCGATGAGCTTCTTGATAGCTGGGATGAACTCGATCAGGCCCTCTGGGATGAGAACAGTACCGAAGTTGTTACCCTCAGCAGCACGGTTAGCTACTGCAGTTGCAATATAAGTAACCACATCATCGAGTGACATTTCCTTAGCCTCTACCTCCTCAGAAATCAAGCAGATGTTTGGCTGAGTCTGGAGAGCGCACTCAAGAGCTATGTGAGATGCTGAACGACCCATCAGCTTGATGAAGTGCCAGTACTTACGTGCTGAGTTACAGTCGCGCTCGATGTTACCGATGAGCTCAGAATATGTCTTGCAGGCTGTATCGAAACCGAAAGAAGTCTCAATCTGCTCGTTCTTCAAGTCGCCGTCGATAGTCTTAGGGCAACCGATTACCTGTACGCCATACTTCTTGGCAGCATAGTATTCTGCGAGAACGCAAGCGTTGGTATTTGAGTCGTCACCACCGATGATGACAAGTGCCTTGATGCCGAGTTCACGAAGAATCTCAATACCCTTCTCAAACTGGTCTTCCTTCTCAAGCTTGGTACGTCCGGAACCGATGATGTCGAAACCACCAGTATTGCGGTATTCGTCCATGAGTTCAGAAGTAATCTCCATGTACTTATGGTCAACGAGACCACCAGGACCGAGGATGAAACCATAGAGCTTGTTAGCTGGGTTGAGAGACTTCACACCGTCGAAGAGACCAGAAATCACGTTGTGACCGCCAGGAGCCTGACCACCAGAGAGGATAACACCTACGTTGAAAGCAGGAAGTTCCTTAGCCTCACCTGCCTCGAATGTAATAACAGGCATTCCATAAGTGTTAGGGAACAACGCCTTGATTTCATCCTGATTACCTACTGACTGTGTTGCTGCACCTTCAACTGCCTTTACTG
>JAJXBQ010000045.1:0-17962 GCA_021640525.1 Segatella copri | reverse complement strand
ACCATACACCCTATAGTCGTACAACCATACACCCTATAGTCGTACAACCATACACTTTATAGTTGTACAACTATAGCATTCACTCTTGTACAACCATTGGTCATACACCCAGACAATAAAAACAGCATCTAAAAATGTGCAGATACTCAGGCAAGAATATTGAAATAAAAATATTCCGGAATACAGTTTATACTGCAACAATAAATAAGAGGCGTGCTTAAATGAGCACGCCCCCAGACGAGAGATTTTATGTATTCTTTTCACAAAGAATCCTATTAAACATTATGTATATAATTTTATTTCATGATACATGAACTCTAAAAAAGAGATTCTGGCATACTAGTTGTCAAGACAAACCAGTTGTTTGGATTACTCTCATCAGTCAACTTTATAGAAGAAGGCTGTTTCGTTGTACCTTCCAGCAACTCGATTTTATAAGTCTTGGCCACGCCGGCTGCATGATTTCCTGTATCGCCAGTCAGTGCATAAATCATATACATCTGACCCCAACCATAGAAATACTGGCCATTCAAGCCAAACTTGCCAGGACAAGCAAATGAGATATGATCATCGTCAACGATAGTAGGAGTAATGTCTATGAACGAACCATAGCCTGCCACATTGAACAAGATTCCCCAATGTCCTGCATATCCATCAAACGCAGAAGTGGTAAAAACAGCATAATTGCAAGGAGAATAATACTTAGAGACCCCCTCGTTACCAGCATTCCAATATGTCTGAGTATAGCTACCCATATTAGCTACGGAGAAGAACCAGTCTCCACTGATAACCTGCTCGCTGATAGGAGGAACAACGCCTAACATCTTTACAGCGGCATCTGTGGATTCAAACTCATAGTTATCGCCTCCCTTGTAATTAAATCCCTTGATACTAATACCATTAAGAGTTATTGGCTTATAAAACTCAATACCCTTGTCTGTTACGATATAAGGTATTGTGGTAGAGCCATCCTCGGCATTAGAACTAGTGAAAGTAATGGTACGATAGCTTGTTGTTGCCACATACTTGGCATCATTCACCTCACAAGTATATTTAGGGAACTGCATCTCCTGCTCCAAACCATCTATCTGACTAATGGTCTCAGTCCAATCGGCATCCTTCGCCATAGGAGTCATCACTATTTTTGTACCACGCTTCTTGCCAAGCATGACAACAGAATCAGCAGTGGCGGTAAGCACCCTGAATTCCAAGTCACCTTCCATTCCCTTACCATTATTACCAATACCAGCAGGGTTAGCTGGATCGGAGAAGAAATGAATCACCTTATTATACTCATCAAAAGACAGAACGATACTAGCACTCTGCTCCAATTTATAATGTGAGGTGGCTTTCGTATCTGCACCCAAAGCATCACTCATGGCAGTAACATTTCCATCTGTTCCAAATTTCAACAACAGATTATATCCACCATACTTGGTATTAGCCTTAGGATAATATTTCATCAGCCATCCATTCTCTGCAGAAGTAAGAACCGTCTTATACTCTGCAATTGCATCATTCACTCGCTCTGCAGAAGACTTGTCGAACACTTCATCTATGTCGTTGGAACAAGATGTGAAAGACAAGACCGCAATCAGCGCAAATAATATGTTATATATTTTTTTCATATCCGTCTTACTTTAATGTTTCTAAATCCATTTCCTTTACTTCTGCAGTACGACGCAAGATGACTTCACGAAGCTTGGTAATATCCATGCCCCAAGTGTTGGCAAAATATTCTTTGAGAATATTAAATTTCTGAATAATAGCTTTATAGCCACTTGCATCCTTCACTATAGGATTGCCATCAGCATCAAGCACATAATCACCATTTTCATCTGTCTCGTATACAATACCTGCATTCAGTATTTTTTGCCATGCTGCTTCAGAATGAGTTACATACTGGGCAAAAATCTCAGCAAAGTCCTCATTATACTCCCCACTGCCATAACCGGATACAAATCCCATGGATGGAGCATCTTTATCCTCTACATTCACCCAACCTGAAGTCTGATACTTGCCGGCAGAAATAGTCTGGAACTCAGTAGAATAATTCTTTTTCTGAGTCAGAATATGACAGAACTCATGATTCATTGTATGGAAGAACCAGTAATTCAAATCGTATGTACCTTTCTTCTTGTCAACAAAAGGACTTTCAGAATCTATGATTGGATTATCAATGTCGATGATGTTTACGTTATACAAAGTTACCTTCAATCCACCCTCGGCAGTACCCATCACAATAGAAGACTGGGAATCATAAGCTGCAGAGCCAACCAACTGCATCACACGAGGAGAATAGGTCTTCATAAACTGTTCGCCCATCACTTCAGTGTAAGCATCCAGCCAGATGTGCTTGACCATGATAGCCAATGCCTTAGATTTACTAAAATCGGCAGGTGCAAGATTATACTGGTTGTCCGTCTCCTTGTCACTATATCGATAGTTAAAGCGGATATTATAAGTATCCACATAATTGGTCTTGAGCCACTTGTCAAAGTCATTCTGCTCTTCCTTATTCTGCGTATCGAAAATACTCTTAGAATCAAGACTATCGTCTGAGCAGGCAGCAAACAGTGAGACTGATGCTATCAGTATGAATAATTTTATATATTTCATAGTTTACTCATTTTTTATTTGTTAGACTCTTCTCTTGGATTTGCAGGTAATCCTGCCTCAATTACATCATCTGGCAATTGAATCGCACCTCGCAAGTCACCAGCCTTGAATACAACAGGAGCCTCTTCGTCTATATCATGACTGAACTCAATGCCATAGCGCTTGATGTCAAGGAAACGAAGACCTTGATATAGGGTTTCCAATCGACGCATCTGCAAGATGAATTGCAAAATATCCTCTTGGACACCAGCCTCAACCGTGAATCCCTGTGGATGGAATGTCTTACGAATGCTATGCTCCAAATTGGATTTTGGTGTAGCAGGTGCATACGGCAAGTCCTCTATAAAAGTCTTGATACTTTCAACTGTCATTGTTGGACGTTTTGCCGTACCATTCGCAGTCATTGTATGCGACACAATCCAAGTATTGATATCTTTCACCGCATTATCATAATCCTTCTTCATGGCATAAGCCTCGGCACGACAAAGAAGGGTTTCATCTGTAGTAAACACTGCATCTACGATATGTACATATCCAGTTTGAGCCACCTTATCTGTAAATTCAAAATGTTCAAACATCTTTGGGAAGATAAGAATACGGCTATTGCCAAACAGCAAGGTTGACTGACAGAGAGTATTGTTTCTGGATCCACTTCCCCATGGCATCTTAGCCCAAATTGTTTCATACAGACCTACATTTTGATTATGACAAAAACGCGCTTCATTACCACTGATATTTCTACCGATTTTACTACCTGCCGTCATCAACAAGAGGTTGGCGTTCTCTGATGAAGAAATATACAGATTCTCCATGTCCTCCGAATTAGACAAAGACATGAAAGGCACATAGTTGCGCAATCCAGAGGCTGAATTTGCTCCAAGCACCTTGTTTGCATATGTTATCACCTTGTCATAGTTCATATAGTACAGGTTGAAACGAGCAGCAAAAGCATACGCAGCCTTCTGATTGAAATGATACTTAGGCTGGGTATAGATATCATCGCTGACATCAGGCAAGGCAGCCTCAATGTCTGCATCAATCTGCTCATAAAGTTGCTTCAGTGTACCACGCTTATAGTCAGGACTTACAGTTGTCTCAGGCTTTGTTGGATATGGAAGTCCCATATACTTCTCTGCATTATCTGGATTATAAGTCATACAGAAAGTTGTAGCAAGACGATACATACTATAGGCACGACACAACAAAGCCTCAGCTCTCTGCCCCTTTAACGATGCCGGATTTCCCATCTCATCAATGGAAGCCAAAGCCTGGTTGGCTGCAGCAATCGCTGAATAATAACCATTCCACAAGTTCTTTGGACTATCATTGGTTTGAGCTGTAATTGGCTGAAAACGATATATCTGCTCTATTTCCTGATTGGTACTATACTGCTTTCCGTTGTCTGCATAATTATCTGAGCTCCATTCCAATATCTGATTGCTGCTTGCAGTTGGATAAGCAGACACGAGCAGAGAGGTCACCTTTTCCTCGGTATTCACCTCGGCACGATCATCTGGCAACTTGTCCAGGAAGCTGTCGCATGATGTGACCAATGACAATGCCGCAAAAGCCACCGATGCTATATATAATTTGTTCTTTTTCATAATTATCTCTCTTTCTTTAAAGTCCTACTCTTAATGTCAATGTAAACTGACGTGGCATAGGGGTTGCCACACCACCAGTGTTGAAAAACTCAGGATCCTGTCCGTGCAACTTCTTGTCTGAATAAATCAAGAACAAGTTAGTAGCCTGGAGTTTCAAATTTACGCTGTTCAAGCGAAGGGCCTGAATCCACTTGCCAGGGAAATCATAAGCCAAAGAAATCTCCTTCATGCGAATAAAATCACCCTTAGCTACGCGAGCTGTAGAATAGTTATATGCATTATAAAGATAACCAATATAATTGTCATTCTGCTTCATGCGCTGGTCTGCTATGACTGGCACATCCGTATAAGCTTCATCACCGGCTTGGGTCCAACGATTTATGAATTCCTTTGGCATGGCAGTCATGTCTGAGTAAGAAGAACTGAAGGCAGGATCAAGACGTACTTTATTACCTGCAGCGTATGTAATGAACACATTCAGTTTTAATCCCTTATAAGAGAAGGTGTTACCGAAGCTACCATTAACAGTTGGGTCTGTTGGACCTTCATACTTCAGGTAGTCTGTTGTAGTTGACTGGAAGTAGAGATCGCCTCCATAGCTTGTCTCCTCGCCATCCTGATTCACAACGATAGGCAGACCTTTATTGTTCAATCCCTTGAAATCAATAGAGAACAAAGAGCGAACTGGATAGCCGTTCATTGTGAAACCGGTACCTGTAATCATCTGCATGATGTTAGCACGGGAATCCAAGTCGGTTACAGTATTCTTTGAGTGAGAGAAAATGAAGTCGGTACTCCATTTAAAATCCTTGGTCTCAATGTTACGGGTGGAAATAGTTAACTCCTCACCATGTGAACGCATACTTGCCACATTGGCATATTTGTAAATCTCACCACCAATACCCATGGTACGCTTAGGACCAATCAAATCGTAGTTGTTACGGCGATACCAATCGAAAGTCACATTAATGCGGTTATTCAAAAAGCCCATATCCAAACCGAGGTTCAACTCATGCTTCTTCTCATAGGTCAAATCATCATTACCCAAGCGATAAATCTCAAGTCCAGTCTCCTTATCACCGGCAAATGGACGCCAAGGGTTGTAACTCTGTATCACTACCAATGAGTTGGAAACAGAAGCAGGACCACGATCAGCTGTCAAGGAATATGACGCCTTTAATGTCAGGTGAGAAAGAACTGGATTTAACTTAGTAAACCAACTCTCCTCATGAGCATTCCATGCTCCAGACACGTTCCAAGTAGGCAACCAACGAGCTGAGCGACTCTTACCCAACTTATTGGAACCCTCATAGCGAACGGTACCATTAATTGTGTAGCGCCCCTTATAAGAATAGGTGGCAGTACCGAAGAAAGAAGCCTCACGCTGATATGAATTAGCCAAACTGTAATACTGACCATTCTCCTCCTCCAACTGCTTGAAGTAGTTATAGTTGAAAGCAGGGAGATAACCCATATCATACTGCATGCCAACGCCATTAAAATAAGAACGGCTACGGTCGAGTGAATTGATTTCCAGACCACCGAATAAGTTCACGATATGGTCTTTGTTGTATACATCATTATAGCTAGCTGTGGCACGGAAGTCCCAGCTATTCATCTTATATTTGGTCTCACGATAAAAACCACCCTTTTCCAATACAGAGAATGGCAAAGAGTTTGCCTTGTCTGGATCGGTATACAGCCATGGGTTTGCATCACGCATCGTAGCATCATCCATCGCACGATAGGCCCAAGCCTGATTACTCTGGTCAGTAATGGTAGCGGCATTGGTCGTTGTAGAATACTTGTAAGCGCCCAATACTGCGAGTTCTACTTTAGAGATTGGCTTATATTTCAATTCGCCCTGGAATTTCATGTCAACCACATCCAAACTCAAATAGTTGTTTTCCAATTCACGGAAAATATTGAACGGAGCGTAGTTACGCACATAGAGTTCATTAGGATCCATGGTACGAGAAGTGTTCAACGCATAAGAATATGGGTTGATATCAAAATCACGAGACACCTCACCTGTCACATTATTTACAGACTGTGAAGTAGTACCAGGAGCGCGCTGCTTACGATAGGAAGCATTAGCTATGGCATTGAAAGACAATTTCTTCGAAATATTGTAAAGAGCATTTACATTGGCTGTATAACGCTGTACCTTGCTCTGCTTAGACCATCCTGGATCGTTCATCACACTGAAAGATGTATAATACTGAGCCTTATCGGTACCAGTAGACATGCTGACGGAATGATTCTGGGAGATACTATTATTGAAGAGTAAGTCAAACCAGTCGGTATTTTGGTATTCAGCCTTCTGGAGATAGCTATTCATCGCCTCCTCAGTATTAGGCAACCCAAAAGTTCCCGTCTTCGAATCATATGTATTCATCAGGTGATACATCTTGCCAAAGACACCACTGTTAGAAGCACGAAAACTCTTTTCAAAAGAGAAATAACCATCGTTGTACATCTCACGATATACACCCATCTGATCCTGAGAATTCATGATATTGAAATTGCGGTAGCTTGGCTTCAAACGCATGGTGAATTCACCAGTATAGTTGATACGGTTTGTACCAGCTTTACCTTTCTTGGTTGTAACAACGATGACACCAGCCATGGCACGTGCACCATAAATAGAGGTAGCAGAACCATCCTTCAAAATCTGGAAACTTTCAATATCATCAGCATTCAGACCTGCTATGGCTGAAGAGATAAGGGTCTCAGCGTTACCAGAAGACAAATCATCAGCATCAACCTCAGTTACGTCCTCCATGATAACACCATCTACCACCCAAAGAGGTTTTGAGCTACCATAAATAGAAGTAGCGCCACGCACACGAATCTTTGGAGCTGTACCGAAAGTACCTGAGACGTTCTGCACAGACACACCGGCCGCTTTACCTTCCAAGGCACGACTGATGTCTGCAACACCATCCAACTTTGTCTTGTCGCCAGAAATTTTTGTAGTAGCACCAGTAAACAAACGCTTATCCATCTTCTGCATACCCGTTACAACCACCTCGCCCAAGCTCTTGCTATCTGCCTTCAGGCGGATAGTCATCTTGGCTGCTGGAGTCAAGGTCTGGCTCTGCATACCGATGTAGCTAACTACAAGTTTCTTACCAGCAGGTACCTCCAAAGAGAAGTGACCGTCGATATCGGTGACGGTACCTGTACGTGCCGCTCCAGCGACTACGACAGATGCACCGATGACAGGTTCACCATCTTCCTGAGAAACTACGGTACCTGTTACTTTCGTTTGAGCCAATGCCCCCCCACATAAAAGGAAGAGATTGACTAACAAGAAAAGCAATCTTTTTTCCATAAAATCTTCTCTAAATAATTAAACAACTCTTATATAACTTTATATATTTACTTTTTCTTTTCTTGCATTTTTTAACCTCTCTCATTGTGTTACGGCTGCAAAGATAAGAAAAAGTATTGAATTAATGCAAACTTTACCGATATTTTTATAGAAAAAAGTTAGTTTTTCTTGATTTTTGTCTACATTTAGAAATATCGTCTACACTTTTAATAGAAAAAAGTCAGAAATAATAGATTTAAGCAAAGTTTACGAAAAGAAAACAAAAATGTTCTAAAACACAAAAAAGGCAAGGTTTCTGTAAAACCCCATTCAGAAGTTTCCCAGAAGTCTTGCCTTTCTTTACCTATATTTACTATTTAAGTACCTTTATCAGCCACTTGATTATTTATATTTGCCGCTTAGATATTTTATTCAAAAAACATTTTTATTTCTTAAGCGTAAATTCAAACTTCAAGCCGCCTTCCAGCTGATTGCTCACCCGGATGGTTCCGCCATGCAGGAGAACGGCATTCTTGACGATGGCAAGCCCCAAACCGGTGCCACCCATCTTGCGGCTGCGTCCCTTATCTACCCGATAGAAACGCTCAAAAAGACGGGAGAGATGCTCGGCAGGAACACCCTGACCGTTATCACAGAAGATGAAATGCCACTTATTGCCCTGCTCCTTGGCACTCAACGTTATCTTACGTCCTTCGCCGGCATAAGCTATGGCATTGTCGGTAAGATTGCGGAACACACTATAGAGCAGACTGCGGTTACCCTTCACGATAATATGCTGGTCGGGAAGAAGATTCTCAAAAGTCATCTGGTGCGACTCTCTTTCGAGCGCCGTCTCACGGGCTATTTCTCTCACCATCTGCGTAATGTCTACCGCCTCGAAATCTATCATATCCGAACCGTCATCCAACCGGTTCAGGGTTGAGATATCGCGGAGCAGAGAGGTGAGGCGTTCGCTCTGGGCATAACAGCGCTGCAGAAACTGCGACTTCATCTCTTCGTTGATATGCGGATTGTCGAGTATCGTTTCCAGATAACCCTGGATACTTGCCACAGGAGTCTTCAGTTCATGGGCGATATTCTGGGTAAGCTGCCGCTTCAGTACATCCTGTTCACGTCGGGTGGTCTGTATGCGCTTATACATCTTGATGATACGCTCGGCTATCTCGCCCAATTCATCGTTAGGGAACTTGGCGAGATCTTCCACCTCCAGACTCTCGTTATGGTCTGCCTTATAAGCAAAGATGCTCAGTTTGGAAACATTCTTAGCCAGACGGTCCGTAAAACGGTAGAGCACGATGGTAAGCAGAATGACGGCTACGATAGCAAACCAGATGAAATGCTGGTCGGCCTGCAGCGATTTTGCCAAATCATTATTGTAAGGAAGTGCCGTACGGATGATGAGCTTGCTTTCCGGAAAATAAGAAGCCACATAGAAATAATCATGCTTCAGGGTTTTAGACTGTCGCTCCACGCTTGAGCCTACCCTGTTTTTCAAGGCTTCTGCTATTTCCTCCCGCTTGGCATGGTTGGCAAAATGTTCATAGTCGGAACTCATGTTGTCATAAATCACCTTACCGTTAGGGCGCACCAGCGTAACACGAAGATCCTTGCTTTCATGTTCTCGGACAAAAGCCTGCAACTTCTCATGAGCCACAGTCACATCCCTATTGTGGATGCTATCCTGCAGAATAATTCCTTCACCAGGAGAGAGCGCCAGATCTTCTGCCAGCAGTTCATTATAATTTTCCAGTTTGATAGTAAGCGTACCTATTTTATACTGCTTCTCACGTGCCTGCTGGAACACGATAAAACTGACGGCGAACACAAGGAACACCGCCAGTACACTGAAGTACAACTTTCTACCTACACTATTTAACTTAAACATTTTAATTACGCATCAAAATAATAACCGAATCCCAGACGGGTAACGATGCACTTGGCAAACTTACCAATCTTCTTTCTCATACGGGTGATGTTGACATCCACCGTGCGGTCGAGTACCATCACATCCTTAGGCCATACCCGGTCGATAAGTTCCTGACGGGAGAAGACCTTGCCGCGCTCTTCGAGGAAAAGACGCAGGAGTTCGAACTCGGTCTTGGTGAAAGGGATAGCCTCACCATCGATGCTCACCGTCTTCTTGTCCAGATTCAGCTGCAGTCCCTGATAGTTGATGATCTTCGATTCATCAGCATCACCCGCCTGTTCAGCCGTACGGCGCAACACGGCACGCACTCTGACCATCACCTCTCGGATAGAGAAAGGTTTCGAGATATAATCATCGGCACCGATATTGAATCCTGTCACCGTATCGTTTTCCGTATCTCGGGCTGTAAGGAAGATAATCGGAACATTGGCAGTCATCGGATTGTCCTTCAACTGCTTAGCCAGTTGGAAGCCGCTCATTCCGCCCATCATAACATCCAGCAACAACAGGTCGAACGAAGCGATGTCCATCTCCAAAGCCTCTTCTGCAGAATTGGCAGTCTCCACCTCGTATCCTTCGGTTTCAAGATTGAACTTCAGGATTTCACACAAGTCTTGCTCATCATCAACAACAAGTATTCTTTTCATATTCTCTTCCATATTTCATGTTATTTAAAATACCGCTGCAAAATTACGACTTTTCTTTCGTAATAAGCATTACATTTGATTACATTTTCGTGACATTTAGTTCTTTAGAGAAAAAAAACATAAAAAAAAGGGCGTTTTATTACACATTTTAACGTAGTGTTACCAAATTAGCTACATGTTTCTTTGCTAGTTAGAAACAGAAATACTACTTTTGTACCCGATATAACTATAAGTGAGCATATAATACACAACTGAAAGAGTATGAAAGATAAAGTAAATGCAATTCCCTTAATCGGTGAAATCATTAAGGAGGAGTTAAACAAGCAAGGCAAGACCACAGTATGGCTTGCTGAGCAATTAGGCTGCCATCGTACTAATATATATAAGGTATATGGCAGAGCCACTATAGATACGGGTATGCTTTACCATATCTGTCAGTTGCTGAACATAGATTTGTTTAAGGTCTATTCAGACGCTTTGCGTAAACGCAAGAAAAAGAATCAAGATTTAAACTAAAACTAATTTAAAACAATAAGACCTGAGGTTAATCACCCCAGGTCTTATTGTTTTTATGCCAATCGCTTTTCCAGACGCTCGCGGATGGCAGCGATAAAGCCAGCTGAGTTTACAGCCTTAGCCTCAACACCTTCCATCAGGTTTACGAGATCCTTGGTAGCAATACCGTCGTTCAAAGTATCGAAACAAGCAGCCTCCAGCTGGTCGCCAAAGTTCTGAAGTTCCTTGATGCCATCCAGTTCACCACGCTTTCTCAACGCACCGCTCCATGCAAAGATGGTAGCCATCGGGTTGGTAGATGTATCCTCACCCTTCAGGTAGCGATAGTAGTGACGGGTTACGGTGCCGTGGGCAGCCTCATACTCATACTTGCCGTCAGGAGAAACCAAAACAGAAGTCATCATCGCCAGAGAACCGAAGGCTGTACTGAGCATATCGCTCATCACATCACCGTCATAGTTCTTGCAAGCCCAGATGAAACCGCCCTTGCTGCGGATAACACGAGCTACAGCATCATCAATCAATGTATAGAAATACTCAATGCCGAGTTCTGCAAACTTCTCCTTATAGTCGCTCTCATATACTTCCTCAAAAATTTTACGGAACTGGGCATCGTATGTCTTAGAGATGGTATCCTTGGTAGCAAACCAGAGATCCTGCTTGGTATCAATGGCAAACTTGAAGCAGCTGTGAGCAAAGCTGCGGATACTCTTATCAGTATTGTGCATGCCCTGGATAACACCAGCGCCATCGAAAGAATGAATCTCAATCTCCTGCTTCTTGCCGCTCTTACCCTCGAACACGAGTTTGGCTGTACCTGGCTCATCAGCACGAAGCTCCACGCTCTTGTATACATCGCCGTAAGCATGACGGGCGATGGTGATAGGCTTCTCCCAGTTCTTTACACATGGGTGGATGCTTGGGATGGTGATAGGAGCACGGAACACAGTACCATCCATGATGCTACGGATAGTTCCATTAGGGCTCTTCCACATTTTGTGGAGCTTATACTCGTCCATACGCTGTGCATTAGGAGTGATAGTAGCACACTTCACAGCCACACCATATTTCTTAGCCGCCTCGGCAGAGTCGATGGTTACCTGGTCGTTGGTCTGGTCGCGATAAGGCAGACCGAGGTCATAATACTCAGACTTCAAATCAACGAAAGGAAGAATCAGTTCGTCCTTAATCATCTTCCAGAGAATTCTTGTCATCTCATCACCGTCCATCTCTACCAATGGAGTTGTCATCTTAATCTTTTCCATAACACAATATAATGTATAATTAATAATTTACAATGTACAATTATCAGGGCTACCAAGTAGAGCCATGATATTTTGCCTGCAAAATTAATAAAAATAATCAAGAAAAGAAAGGAAATTAAGAATAATTCTAGCAAAATGACAACAAAAAGTACTTTTCTACGTACTCAAAACATAAAACCTGTATATTTATACCGAAAAAGGCATCAATAAGTCCGAAAACTCATTGATGCCTCTACCTATTTACCTTTTTACTTTTTTACCCTTTTACCTTTTTACCTTTAAATAGCCTTTTTACTTCTCCTCTGGAGCCTTGTCGATCAAGTCCATGAACTGGTCGAGCTTAGGAGTGATGATAATCTGAGTGCGGCGGTTGCGCTGCTTGCCTACCTCTGTATCGTTAGTAGTTACAGGGTTGTACTCACCACGGCCACCAGCAGTAAGACGCTTAGGATTTACACCGAAGTGATCCTGCAAGTACTGAACAACAGAAGCTGCACGGAGAGCAGAGAGGTCCCAGTTGTTGCGGATGTTCTTCATCTTGGCACTTGTAGTGCTTACTGGTACGTTATCGGTATTACCCTCTACGAGCACATCGTAATCCTTATAGTCAGTGATGATCTTAGCAATCTTGCTCAATGTTTCCTGAGCACGGCTGTTTACCTCATAGCTACCACTCTGATAGAGCATGTTGTCAGCCAGAGAGATGTAAACTACACCCTTCAGAACCTGAACATCAACCTCCTTCATTTCTTCCTTGCTCAAAGAGCGGGTCAGGTTGTTGGTAAGAACCATGTTGAGAGAATCACTCTTGCTCTTTACCTCAACCAGGTGGCGGATATACTGGTTACTCTCGTTGATCTGGTCAACGAGTTTCTCAATGCTCACGTTGTTCTGGCTTGCATTGTTCAAACTCTTGTCAAGTGAGTTCTGCAACTTAGCGTAATCGCTCTTTGCAGTAGCGAGCTGTTCCTGGGCTGCTGCCAGACTAGCCTCTGTAGCTGCCAGCTTTTCCTTGGTAGCCTGATAGTTGCTTGACAATTCCTTATTCTCATTCTGGCAATTCTGAAGATCCTTCTTACTTGCACAGCTTGTAGCCATCAGAGCTACAGCCATCATTGCCATTACCATTAACTTTGTCTGTTTCATATTCTTTCTAATTTAAATTTTCTTGTTATTATTAATTGATTATAGTATATCTTAACGTCGCTTTCTACCTTCTATTATATTAGAGTTCTCCCGGCTTTTATCCGTTATCCGGAAGCTTCTACATTTTAGGGCATTATAGAAGCTGATTCACTTCTTTCACTTGCAAAGTTACAGATAAGACTCGAATAAACAATATTTGTCAAACGCATTTAGACATTTTTAACCTCTAAATCTTTATTTATCACCTTTTTAACCAAAAAAGGCAACGGGAAGCTATTTTCTTATGACTAAACTGTCAAATGTAGCCATTCAAGGTAAGAATAGCCCAAATCTCAACAAAAAAAACATAAGAAACAGTGTTTTATTTTGTAGTGTCTTGAAATTGCACTATCTTTGCACTCGAAAAGAAATAAATACATTAATAATATAAAAGAAAGCAAGTATGATTCTTTTTTTTAGAACTCCATCTAAGAGTGTGATTGCGACCGAGATTGACCACAAACCATCTCAGGACGAAATCAATGAACTTTGTTGGCTTTATGGTGACGCGACTTTAGAGGACGCCCAGCAGTTGCAGGGCTTCTATGTCGGCCCACGCCGTGAAATGATTACTCCTTGGAGTACGAATGCCGTTGAGATTACTCAGAACATGAGTCTTAACGGCATTTCGCGTATCGAGGAGTACTTCCCTGTGGATAGCGAAGATGCTGAGCACGACCCAATGCTCCAGCGTATGTACAACGGTATCGGACAGGATGTATTCACCGTGAACCACCAGCCAGAACCTATCAAGTACGTCGATGACCTCGAGAAGTATAACGAGGAAGAGGGTCTTGCCCTCAGCGAGGACGAAATGGCTTATCTCCACAAGCTGGAGAAAGAGAACGGACGCCCTCTCACCGACAGCGAAATCTTCGGTTTCGCACAGATCAACTCAGAGCACTGCCGCCACAAGATCTTCGGCGGCCAGTTTATCATCGACGGCAAGGAGATGGAGTCTTCTCTCTTCAACATGATCAAGAAGACCACCAACGAGAATCCTAACAAGATCCTCTCTGCTTACAAGGACAACGTGGCTTTCTCTCAGGGTCCTGTTATCGAGCAGTTTGCTCCAGCCGATCAGACTACCAGCGATTTCTTCCAGGTGAAGGATATCGAGAGTGTTATCTCTCTGAAGGCTGAGACCCACAACTTCCCTACTACTGTAGAGCCTTTCAATGGTGCTGCAACTGGTACGGGTGGTGAAATCCGCGACCGTATGGGTGGTGGTGTAGGTTCATGGCCTATCGCAGGTACAGCCTGCTACATGACTGCTTATCCTCGCCTGAAGGATGACAACGGCAAGAGCGATGTTGAGCGCGACTGGGAAGACATCATGCCAGTACGTAAGTGGCTCTATCAGACTCCTGAGCAGATTCTGATCAAGGCTTCCAACGGTGCATCAGACTTCGGTAACAAGTTCGGTCAGCCTCTCATCACTGGTTCTGTGCTTACATTCGAGCACGAGGAGAATGGTGAGAAGTATGCATACGATAAGGTAATCATGCTTGCTGGTGGTGTAGGCTACGGCAAGAAGCGTGACTACAAGAAGGGTGAGCCACAGAAGGGCAACAAGGTTGTCGTAGTAGGTGGTGATAACTATCGCATCGGTCTTGGTGGTGGTTCTGTTTCTTCTGTAGATACAGGCCGTTACAGCAACGGTATCGAGTTGAACGCTGTTCAGCGTGCCAACCCTGAGATGCAGAAGCGTGCCTACAACCTGGTTCGTGCACTCGTTGAGAACGATGAGAACCCAGTAGTCAGCATCCACGACCACGGTTCAGCCGGTCACTTGAACTGTCTCTCTGAGTTGGTAGAAGAGTGCGGTGGCGAAATCGATATGTCTAAGTTGCCTATCGGCGACAAGACTTTGAGCGCCAAGGAAATCATCGCCAACGAGAGTCAGGAGCGCATGGGCTTGCTCATCGACGAGAAGTATATCAGCGAGGTTCAGAAGATTGCCGACCGTGAGCGTGCTCCAATGTACGTGGTTGGTGAGACTACAGGCGATGCTCACTTCAGCTTCAAGCAGGCTGACGGCGTGAAGCCATTCGACCTCGATGTAGCTCAGATGTTCGGTCATACTCCTAAGACTGTGATGGTAGATGAGACCGTAGAGCGTAAATATGAAGATGTAACTTATTCTGCAGATAACCTCGACGAGTACTTGCAGCGTGTTCTCCAGATGGAGGCTGTAGCTTGTAAGGATTGGTTGACCAACAAGGTTGACCGTTCCGTAACAGGTAAGATTGCCCGTCAGCAGGGTCAGGGTCAGATTCAGTTGCCACTTTCTGACTGTGGTGTCGTAGCACTCGACTACCGTGGCGAGAAGGGTATCGTAACAGCAATGGGTCATGCTCCTCAGGCAGGTCTTGCTGATCCTAAGGCAGGTTCTGTACTCTCTGTAGCAGAGTCATTGACCAATATCGTATGGGCTCCATTGGCAGATGGTATGGACAGCATCAGCCTTTCAGCCAACTGGATGTGGCCTTGCCGCAGTCAGAAGGGTGAGGATGCCCGTCTGTACGAAGGTGTGAAGGCATTGTCAGACTTCTGCTGCGCCATCCACGTAAACGTACCAACAGGTAAGGACTCTCTCTCATTGACCCAGCAGTATCCTAACGGCGAGAAGATCATCGCTCCAGGTACCGTTATCGTAAGTGCCGGCGGTGAGGTTTCAGATGTTAAGAAGGTAGTTAGCCCAGTTCTCGTTAACGACAAGAACTCTAGCCTCTACCATATCGACTTCAGCTTCGACGAGCAGCGCCTCGGTGGTTCTGCTTTTGCTCAGAGCTTGGGCAAGGTGGGCAGCGATGTTCCTACCGTGAAGAACCCAGAGTACTTCGTTGACTGCTTCAACGCTGTACAGGAACTCATCAACCGCGGTTGGGTAATGGCTGGTCACGATATAAGCGCCGGTGGTTTGATTACAACTCTCCTCGAAATGACATTCGCCAACGTAGAGGGCGGTATGAAGATCAACCTCCACGACATCGCAGATGCCGACATCATCAAGACTCTCTTCGCAGAGAACCCAGGTGTTGTTATCCAGGTAAGCGATGCTCACAAGGACGAGTTGAAGGCATTCTTCGATGAGAACGGTATCGGCTATGCCAAGATTGGTTATCCAGCTCCTGAGCTCCGCAAGATCATCATCAAGAAGGAAGGCTTCGAGCACGAGTTCGATATCGATGCATTGCGTGACGACTGGTATAAGACATCTTACCTCCTCGACCGCAAGCAGAGCATGAACGGTATGGCTAAGAAGCGTTATACCAACTATAAGAAGCAGCCTATCGAGATGAACTTCGGCTACGGCTTCAAGGGAACCCTCGCTAGCTACAGCCTCGACGCAAACCGTCGCAAGCCATCTGGCATCAAGGCAGCTATCATCCGTGAGAAGGGTACCAATGGTGAGCGTGAGATGGCATACTCTATGTATCTCGCCGGCTTCGATGTAAAGGATGTGATGATGACCGACTTGATTTCTGGTCGTGAGACTCTGGAGGATGTAAACTTCATCGTATTCTGCGGTGGTTTCTCTAACTCCGACGTTCTCGGTTCTGCCAAGGGTTGGGCTGGTGCATTCCTCTACAATCCTAAGGCTAAGGAGGCACTCGATAAGTTCTATGCCCGTGAGGACACCCTTTCACTCGGTATCTGCAACGGTTGCCAGCTGATGGTTGAGTTGAACCTCATCAATCCTGAGCACAAGCATCGTTCACACCTCTGCCACAACACATCCAAGAAGTTCGAGAGTACATTCCTCGGTTTGACTATTCCTCAGAACGACAGTGTGATGTTCGGTAGCCTGAGCGGTGATAAGCTCGGTATCTGGGTAGCTCACGGCGAGGGTCGTTTCTACTTGCCTGAGCCAGAGGATCACTACAACATCATTGCGAAGTACAACTATGCTGAGTATCCAGGTAATCCTAACGGCAGTGACTATAATGTAGCAGGTATCTGCTCTGCAGATGGTCGCCACTTGGCTATGATGCCACACTTGGAGCGTGCCATCTTCCCATGGCAGAACGCCTGGTATCCAGCTGACCGCCGCAACGACGAGGTAACTCCTTGGATTGAGGCATTTGTCAATGCACGTCAGTGGATTGAAGAGCGCATTAAGTAACTTGGCGCAATGTTAAATGTTAAATGTTGAATGTTAAATTAGGCATACGCCCTAACACACATCCAACAAAGTTAACATTTAACATTTAACACTTAACATTAAAAGATGAAGTATATTTCATTATTTAAGACATTTTTGAAGATTGGCATAGTCACCTTTGGGGGTGGCTATGCCATGATTCCTATTATAGAATCCGAAGTCGTCGACAAGCATCATTGGATGACGAAGGAGGAATTCTTGGATGCCATTGCTACTACCCAGGTTTGTCCGGGAGCCTTGGCCATCAATATGAGTTCCCTGCTCGGATACAAGTTGGCAAAGACACCGGGAGCCATCGTCTGCACCCTCGGCGCTTCGTTGCCATCGTTTCTTATTATCTTGGCGATAGCCATGTTTTTCCATCAGTTTGAAGACAACAAGGTGATTGCTGCCATGTTTGCGGGCATCCGTCCTGCCGTCGTGGCATTGATAGCCGTACCAACATTCTCGCTTGCCAAGAGTGCCGGTATTTCGCTTGTCAACTGCTGGATTCCTATTCTATCCGCCCTTCTGATCTGGCTTTTGGGTGTCAACCCAATCTGGGTGATTATCGCAGCTGCCGTAGGTGGCTACATCTATGGACAGTTTATCCAGCCAACGGAATAAGACTAGTTAAAAGTTTATAGTTAATAGTTTATAGGGGCTACGCCTAATATATAGGAATGCCCTATTAACTTTACACATTATTATATAT
>JAJXBQ010000282.1:0-3499 GCA_021640525.1 Segatella copri | reverse complement strand
GTATATAATAAGGTGTAATTATGGAAACAAAGAATTTGAATACAAAATATTGTGTAGGTTTGGGCGAAATCCTCTTTGATGTTCTCCCTAGTGGTTCTCAACTCGGCGGTGCTCCTGCCAACTTCGCTTACCACGCAGGTCAGCATGGTTTGCATTCTGTAGCCGTGAGTGCTGTGGGTAAGGATGCCTTGGGCGAAACAGCCCTTCGCATTCTCGATGAGAAGAAGTTGAAGTATGTAATGCCTGAGGTAGATTATCCTACCGGTACTGTTCAGGTGCAGCTTGATAAGGAGGGCGTTCCTACTTACGATATCAAGCAGGGTGTAGCTTGGGATAATATCCCGTTCACCAGTGATATCAGGGAGATTGCTGTCAATGCTGGAGCTGTATGCTGGGGTTCTCTGGCTCAGCGCAGTGAGGTTAGCCGTAAGACCATCTATACGTTCCTCGACCATACTCCAGAGGATTGTCTGAAGATTTTCGACATCAATCTTCGTCAGAACTTCTATACTCCTGAGGTGATTACCGAGAGCTTGAAGCGCTGCAATGTGTTGAAGATCAATGATGAAGAGTTGATTACCATCGGCCGTCTCTTTGGTTATCCAGGTTTGGATATCGAGAACAAGTGCTGGCTGATTCTCGGCAAGTATAATCTCGATATGCTCGTGCTGACCTGCGGTGTAAACGGCAGCTATGTCTTTGCTCCGGGTGTGAAGTCATTCCAGGAGACTCCAAAGGTTGAGGTAGCTGATACAGTAGGTGCTGGCGACAGCTTTACCGGTACATTCTGTGCCAGCATTCTTAAGGGCAAGAGCATTCAGGAGGCTCACGAACTTGCCGTAAAGGTAAGTGCCTACGTTTGTACCCAGAATGGAGCGATGCCTCAGATTCCTGAGGAATACACCCGTTAATCTCGCTTCCCCTATTGGTTATATAGCAATATAAAATGATAGGTTTAAAGAATAGTTGATTTAAAGTTAATGTTAGTTGGTTAGCTGCATCCTGTTTGCGAAGAATGGGTGCAGCTTTTTCTTTTTCAGAAATACAATCTCTCAATTACAATAAAAGAACCCCCTAAAATGGTAAAATGATGCCCCAAAATGGCAGAAATGAATAAAAAGATAACGTTTTCATTAAAAATATTATAAAAGAGTTGCAGATTAATAGATTATTTTGTACTTTTGCATCTAAAATATTAGTAGAACATTAAAAATATAGATGTTATGAAAGACTTAGATTGGTCTAATTTGTCATTTGGCTATCGCCAGACTGACTACAATGTTCGCTGTTACTATCGCGACGGCAAATGGGGCGAAATAGAAGTTTGCTCTGATGAGTATTTGAAATTGCACATGGCTGCAACCTGTCTGCACTATGGTCAGGAGGCATTCGAGGGCTTGAAGGCTTATCGTTGCCCAGACGGTAAGGTGCGCGTATTCCGTATGGACGAGAACGCTAAGCGCTTGCAGAGCACATGTCGCGGCATTCTGATGCCAGAGGTGCCTACAGAAATGTTCGAGGAAATGGTGAAGAAGGTGGTTCGCCTCAACCAGGAGTGGATTCCTACCTACGAGAGTGGTGCTACGCTCTATATCCGTCCGCTGCTCATCGGTACAAGTGCTCAGGTGGGTGTTCATCCTTCTAAGGAGTATTGCTTCCTTATCTTCGTAACTCCAGTAGGTCCATACTTCAAGGGTGGATTCTCTACAAACCCATACGTCATCATCCGTGATTTCGACCGCTCTGCTCCTCTCGGAACAGGTATCTATAAGGTAGGTGGAAACTACGCTGCTTCCCTCAGAGCCAACAATATCGCTCATGAGAAGGGTTATGCATGCGAGTTCTATCTCGACGCCAAGGAGAAGAAATACATGGATGAGTGTGGTGCTGCCAACTTCTTCGGAATCAAGAATAATACATACGTTACTCCTAAGAGTACATCTATCCTCCCTTCTATCACCAACAAGAGCTTGATGCAGTTGGCTGAGGATCTCGGTTTGAAGGTGGAGCGCCGTCAGATTCCTGAGGATGAGCTGGATACTTTCGAGGAGGCTGGTGCTTGCGGTACTGCTGCCGTAATCAGTCCTATCAGCTACATTGATGACTTGGATACAGGCAAGCGCTACAACTTCGGTGAGAAGCCAGGTCCTATCTCTAAGCACCTGTATGATACGCTCCGCGGAATCCAGTATGGTACTATTGAGGACAAGCATGGTTGGACAACCGTAGTTATTGAGTAATCAATGACTTCTTTATTGCGTAAAAACCAATATTAGAAATATAATTATGATCAGGGCACTTTGAGGAGTTCACGCTCCTTGGAGTGCTTTTTTTATGTCTTTTTTCTTGGAAGTTTCATAAAAATATCGTAACTTTGCCCACAGAAATATAACTTCTTAAATAAAGAGGATATGAGTCCTAAATTTAAAGAAATAAATGGCTTTGTGTTCAAGATCTATTCCAATGAGGAAAAGAGAATGCATATTCATGTCGTTAAGGCCGAAAATGAAGCTAAGTATTGGCTTGAACCCAATATTGAACTAGCAGAAAATTTCGGATTCAATACAAAAGAATTAAGTTTTATAGAAAAAATACTTAAAGATTATGGAGACGATTTTAAAATCAAATTCGCAAGACACACAGGTAAGCGTCTTGATGATAAATGATAAAGGCATTATGCTTTCTGTGAAAGGAAACGATTATTTCATATCTTATAATCGGATTCCTTGGATGAAGAATGCATGTATTTCTGATGCTCTTGATGTGCAGATGAGTGGAAGAAATGCCATTGAGTGGCCTAAACTGGATGTAGATTTAGAAATAGAGAGTTTAAAGCATCCTGAGCGTTATCCTCTTATTATGAAGAGAAATGAAATGGAAGTTTTATAGAGTCTCAAATAAAAAAGGCAGAAAGCCTCTCAGCAAAACGATGCTGAGAGGCTTTCTGCCTTTTTATGCCTGGGGGTTAACAGAGTTAACAGTTAACAGCTGTTTTTTCGATACTCCCCTCGCGCGTACCTTATTATAATATAATATATATATACTTATTTTTATATAAGTGTGTGGATGGAAGTATGCATTTTTGGGGTGTTAACTGTTAACCTGTTAACCTTTTGCTCTCAGAGCACCCCTCTCCCATCAGAATGCCCTCTCCCCCGATGCCTGTTAAAAGAAGACTGGCCGAGCCTTGACAGAAAAAAGCTCAAACTCCCTGCTACAGCCCGTTTTACGGGCTTATATGAAGGCTGGCACGAGGCATAAATGATGACTGATACGAGGCTTAAATGATGACTCACGAGGGGGGATGGAACATGCATCGCGACGGAATGAGAAATGCATCACGAGGGAAGAAAATTTTCATCACGATGGAAAAAAATCAGCCTCGCGAGGCTGAAAAAAGGCTTTTAAGAGCAGAAAAACTATGAGTTGCGGGGCAGAAAACTATGGATTAGTTTTTTTAACGTTACATTTTCTATATATTTTTCATGCATGTTCTATG
>JAJXBQ010000281.1:0-3503 GCA_021640525.1 Segatella copri | reverse complement strand
CAGTTAGTTATGTATTTTAGTTGTTTTATAAACCATAGATTTTTACATAGGTGTTGGGTAAACATTGCATAAACCGCTCTATATGCCTTTATTTAGGCAGTTTATGGTATGAATAACCAGTGATTTAGCCTAAATCTATAAAGAAAAGGTTCGTCATATATTTTGATTGATAGGTTTATATTTATAAAACTAAACCTAAAAACCGAACACTGGAGTGAGTAGAATTCAAATTTACAAACAGAAACCTAAAGTTTAAAAATCTAAATTTATTCAGAAATGTTTGGTTATTCTAAATTTTTGCTTTATCTTTGTAAAATCAACCGAAAAAGGGCCTAAAAGTGGCTTGTTCGGAAATAAAACATCGTATCAGTAGAAAAATGAACGCTAAAATTTTTAGAGCATGAAAGATAGAATCAGACAGCTGATGGAGGACCAGCACCTCACTCAGCAAAACTTCGCTCAGATGATCGGAATCTCGACCGCTACGCTGAGCAATATTTTCAACGGGAAGACCAATCCATCGCTCAGTATTGTGGATGGCATCCATAAGAGTTTTCCTCAGGTAAACGTTTATTGGGTACTCTACGGTACTCCTCCTATGTATCAGAACCAGGCTTCCCAGGGTGGCAGCGAAGAGGGTGCTGCTGACATGTATCAGGGCATTACGGATGGAGCAGCCGGTGGTGCTGAGGGGATGAAGCAGGGCAGTCTGCCTTCTGGAGCCGCCTCTGCCGAGCCTATGCTCGATTTTGGAGCCGAAGGAGCCGCAGCCTCCCCTACTTCTCCTTCGCTCTTTGACCAGCCTCAAATGCAAGGTGTAAATCGTACACCTAAAAATATCACCCAAGCGGCGGTAAAATATGTAGACAAACCGCAAAGAAAGATTACCGAAATCCGTATTTTCTACGATGATCAGACCTGGGAAACTTTCGTTCCTAAGAAATAAAGTAGGGATTGGAGAACCCTAAAACAAACACATAGGAGCGGCGATAAAGAAAAAATATCTCTTTTCTTTTCGTAAATTCGGATTTTTGATGTACCTTTGCATCGTAGAAACGTAGGTGGGCGTAACCGGAAGCTACGCGTACCTATTATAATATACGTACATTATATAATAAGCATATTAAAAATTAGCAATAAGATGAAAAAATATGTTCTCGACCTCAAGGTGGTTTCTGTAGAGGCGCTTAGCGATAAGCATGTTTTGATTAAGCTTACCGATGAGAAACCTTTGCCTGAAATCTTGCCTGGCCAATTCGTAGAAGTAAGAGTAGACCATTCGCCTACTACCATGCTTCGCCGTCCTATCTCCATCAATTTCGTGGATCGTGAAAATAATCAGCTCTGGTTGCTCGTAGCAATGGTGGGCGACGGTACCCGTCAGCTCGGACAGCTCAAGGAGGGCGATGTGCTCAACTGTATGCTGCCTCTCGGCAACGGCTTCACCATGCCTACCGAGAAGAGCCAGAAATATCTGCTCGTAGGTGGTGGCGTAGGTGTGGCTCCGCTCCTCTATTTCGGAAAACTTATCAAGGATTTCGGGGCTGATGTTACTTTCCTTCTGGGTGCACGCAAGGCTACGGATCTGCTCGAACTGGATGAGTTTGCCAAGATCGGAAAGGTATGCATCACTACCGAGGATGGCTCGGCTGGCGAGGTAGGTTTCGTTACCAACCACTCTGTTCTGGAGAACGAGAAGTTTGATATGATTTCTACCTGCGGACCTAAGCCGATGATGGTGAGCGTGGCTCGCTTTGCCAAGAAGGCTGGCGTGGAGTGTGAGGTTTCTCTCGAGAACAAGATGGCGTGCGGCGTGGGCGCCTGCCTCTGCTGCGTAGAGAAAACTACCGAGGGTAACCAGTGCGTCTGCAAGGATGGACCTGTCATCAACATCAAGAAACTTACTTGGGAAATCTAATTAAGTGAAGAGTGAAGAACGAAGAGTGAAGAATTCGTTTGGAAGTGAAGAGTGAAGAACAAAGAGTGAAGAATTCGTTTGGAAGTGAAGAACGAAGAGTGAAGAATTCGTTGGAAACGAAGAACGAAGAGTGAAGAACGAAGAATTCTCTTGTCTTTGTTTGTAAAACATTTTTAAGTAAAAACAGAAGATTATGGCTGATTTAAGTGTAAAGATAAAGGATTTGGAGTTGAAGAACCCTGTGATGACTGCATCGGGTACTTTCGGCTACGGATTGGAATTTGCTGATTTTGTTCCTCTGGAGGAGATTGGCGGTATTATCGTGAAGGGCACTACCCTGGAACCGCGCGAGGGAAACGACTATCCGCGTATGGCTGAAACGCCTCAGGGCATGCTCAACTGCGTAGGTTTGCAGAACAAGGGTGTGGAGTATTTCTGCTCTCACATTTATCCTCAGATCAAGGACATTGATACCAATATGATTGTCAACGTGAGCGGACATTCGCCTGAGAGTTATGCTGAGTGTGCTGCGCGCATCAACGAGCTGGATAAGATTCCTGCCATAGAGCTGAATATCTCCTGTCCTAACGTGAAGGATGGCGGCATGGCTTTCGGTGTAACCTGCGAGGGTGCAGCCAGCGTGGTGAAGGCGGTGAGAAAGGTTTATAAGAAGACCCTCATCGTGAAGCTTTCGCCTAATGTTACCAGCATTGCCGACATCGCCCGTGCCGTGGAGGCTGAGGGTGCCGATTCTGTTTCGCTCATCAACACGCTGATGGGTATGGCGGTGGACATTGAGAAGCGCCAGCCTCTCTTGAGCATCCGTACGGGTGGTTTGAGTGGTCCTTGCGTTAAGCCTGTTGCCCTGCGCATGGTTTGGGATGTGGCTCATGCCGTAAACATTCCGGTTGTTGGTCTGGGCGGCATTTCTTCTGCCAAGGATGCCATTGAGTTCCTGATGTGCGGTGCTACGGCCATTGAGATTGGTACAGCCAACTTCATTGATCCTGCGGTTACGAAGAAGGTGAAGGATGGAATCAACGAGTGGCTTGATGCTCACGGATGCAAGAGTGTGACTGAGATTATCGGGGCCATCAAGTAAATTACACCTTATTATAAAAGGAGTGGCTCATACTTTGACGCCCTGTTTTAGGGCGTCAAGTGGGTTAACTCCTTGATATACAACAGAATAACTTTTCGTAAAAATATAAGGTTATGGATTTGAATCAGATAAACCCTGTTCTGTTGCTTGCTACGCTGACGCAGCAGATTGTAGAGCAGGAGAAAGAATTGGCAGAACAGAAGGATTCTGCGGAACACTCGTCTGTAAAAGCCTCTCTGAGCGAGAACCTCCTGAAGCGCGGCAATCTGCTGATGCAGATGGGCGACAAGGATGGTGCCGGAAAGGACATGAAGCGCTACCTGGAGCTGAACCCGGAGAAAGTAGGGGAGCTGACAGGAGAATTCAAGGCTGAAGGCAGAGAACATTGCAGATAAAGGAAGGGGCTTGCCTCACGGATTCCGGTGTTGCGTCTCTCCCTAGCGCCTAGCTTTTGAGTACATTTTTCTGCATTTTTCCGTATTC
>JAJXBQ010000044.1:0-17983 GCA_021640525.1 Segatella copri | reverse complement strand
AATAGGAGGAACAGAATATGGGATTATTAAAATATAAAGGTTATACGGGTAGCGTAGATTATAGTGAGGAGGACAATTGCCTATATGGTAAGGTTCTCGGAATGAGCAAGGATATGATTACCTACGAAGGTCAAGACGTTAATGAATTACGTAAGGATTTCGAAGGCGCAATAGATGACTATTTGATTGTATGCAAAGCCAAAGATAAAAATAGCTAATAGTTTTGGTTATTTCAGAATAATTCCGTATTTTTGCCCCAACTAAAGATACAAGTTATGGTTAGATTACAAGAATGTTTAGAAAAATTGGCCAACTTCAAACAACAGTTTGGAGATAGTTTTGGTATCACTAAACTCGGTATTTTCGGCTCGGTTGCACGAGGCGAAAATACAGAAGACAGTGATATAGATATTGTTGTGGAAGTAGAAAAGCCAACTCTCTTGCTCATGCACAACTTACATGAGGCTTTAAGCAAATTATTCAATACCAAAGTTGATTTAGTTCGCTTCCGCAAATCGCTCCGCCCTTTATTGCAGTCAAACATCAATCAGGAGGCCGTTTATGTATAATCGAAGTACCATCCACGACAAGCTCGAAGAAATCAAAGAATCCATCGAGTTAATACAAGAATGGAGCAAGGATGTAAAATCAGCTGATGATTTCATGCTTTCCCCAACAAAATATATGGCCTTCAATGCTTGTGTTATGAGACTACAAGTCATTGGTGAACACGTGGGTAAACTTTTAAAAGTAGAAGAAAAGCCTTTAGAAGCTTATCCCAACATTCCATGGCAAGCAATATATGGTATGAGAAATATGATTTCTCACGAATATGCCAATGTCGATGAAACAATCGTATATGATACTATCAAAAACGGATTGCCAGAATTGAAAATAATCATCGAAGATTTACTTCATCAGTATTAATTGGCACTCAAGAATTACCCCCGAAAAGGTATAATTAATCAAGCAACATTATTAATTACACCTTTTCGGGGGTATTTTATTTAAAACGAATTTACTTCTTCAATACCGGCTCGCAGGTGATATCCACACCGAGCTTCTTGAAGATCTTCTGGTCTACATCACTCAGCATCACGGTGCAATGAGCCTGACAGCCGCGAAGCTTAGGCAACTGCTCCAATGCCTTCTTGCAATTCTCATCATTCTCTGAGAGAACAGAGAGGGCTACAAGCACCTCATCGGTATGAAGACGAGGATTGTGACCACCGAGATAATTCACCTTGGTATGCTGGATAGGCTCAATCATCGACTGAGGAATCAGTTTCAATTCATGGTCGATGCCTGCCAACTGCTTGGTAACATTCAGGAGCAAGGCTGCACTACAACCCAACAACTCGCTGCTATGACCGCAGATGATGGTACCATCCTCCAATTCAATGGCCGAAGAAGTATGTCCGGTCTCCTTCTTATGATTCTTGGCAGCTACTGTCACCTTGCGGTAATCAGTAGTAATCTTAGCCTGATTGAAGAGCATCTGAATCTTGTTGATCTCATCATCATTGCAAGCGCCAGCCGCCATCTTGTTGGTAGCCGCATAGTAACGGCGGACAATCTCGTTCTTAGATGCCTCGCAGCAAGCCTCATCATCAGATATGCAGAAGCCCACCATATTCACACCCATATCCGTTGGCGACTTGTATGGATTGCTGCCGTAGATACCCTCAAACAACGCATTGAGCACAGGATAAATCTCTACATCACGGTTATAGTTGATGGCAATCTTATTGTATGCCTCCAGATGGAATGGGTCGATCATGTTCACATCGTTCAGATCGGCAGTAGCAGCCTCGTAAGCGATGTTTACAGGATGCTTCAAAGGAAGATTCCAAACAGGGAATGTCTCAAACTTAGCATAACCGGCACGCACCCCGCGCTTGTTCTCATTATAAAGCTGACTCAGGCAAACCGCCATCTTACCGCTGCCAGGACCCGGCGCAGTAACAATAACCAGCGGACGCTCTGTTTCAACATAATCGTTCTGACCGAAGCCCTCGTCAGAGGCAATCAGACTCACGTTGTGAGGATAGCCCTCGATGAGATAATGGCAGTAAGTCTTGATGCCCTCGCGCTCCAGACGCTGTTTGAAGGCGATGGCGGCAGGCTGGCCATTATAATGAGTGATGACAACAGAACCCACCATGAAACCACGGTTTTGGAACTCACCACGAAGGCGCAACACGTCCTCATCGTAAGTAATGCCCAAATCGGCACGCTTCTTGTTCTTCTCAATATCGGCTGCACTAATCACGATAACAATCTCGATGCTATCGCTGATTTTCTGGAACATGCGCAGTTTGCTGTCAGGCTGAAAACCCGGCAAAACTCTGCTGGCATGATGATCGTCAAAAAGTTTACCGCCTAATTCGAGGTAAAGCTTTCCGTCAAACTGTGAGATTCTCTCCTTGATGTGTTCTGACTGAATCTTCAGATACTTCTCATTATCGAAACCTATCTTCATACTACTTTAAATAAAACTATATCGCTATTATTTTGCAAATTTGACTGCAAAAGTACAAAAAAAACTGGCTATAGAACAATGTTTTACGCAAATTATTCTTAATTCTCAAGGATTTGCCGTATCTTTGCATCTTGCAATGGGCAGCATAACATGTCATATCGCAAAAACATGAAGTTTAAAAGAAAACATAACCGACAAATGAAAAAGAATTTACGTACCGCCTCTATCTGCGTGCAGGGAGGCTATGAGCCAAAGAACGGCGAACCGATTGAAGTGCCAATTTATCAAAGCACTACTTTCAAGTATGACAACTCTGAGGAGATGGCTATGCTCTTCGACCTGAAGAAGGAAGGCTACTTCTATACCCGTCTCCAGAACCCTACCAACGATGTTGTGGCTAAGAAGATTGCCGAACTCGAAGGTGGCGTGGGAGCCGTATTAACCAGCAGCGGTCAGGCTGCCAACTTCTATGCAGTGTTCAACATCTGCGAAGCGGGCGACCATATCGTTACATCTAATGAGATTTATGGTGGTACCTTCAATCTCTTCGGCGTAACCCTGAAGAAACTCGGCATTGAGTGTACTTTCGTGAATCCGAACGATAGCGAAGAAGAAATCCAAAAGGCTTTCCGCCCTAACACCAAGGTTGTTTTCGGCGAAACCATCAGCAACCCGGGCTGCGCAGTACTCGACATCGAGAAGTTTGCACGTATTGCTCACAAGAATGGGGTGCCTCTCATCGTTGACAACACCTTCGCTACGCCTATCAACTGCCGCCCATTCGAATGGGGTGCCGACATCGTTACCCACAGTACCACCAAGTATATGGATGGTACGGCTTCACAGGTAGGTGGCGTGGTAGTAGACAGCGGCAACTTCGACTGGATGGCTCATGCTGATAAGTTCCCAGGTCTCTGCACACCGGATGACAGCTACCATGGTCTGACCTATGTGAAGGCTTTCGGCAAGATGGGTTACACCACCAAACTCGTAGCTCAGCTGATGCGCGATCTCGGCAGCATCCCGGCCCCAATGAATTCATTCATCCTCAACCTCGGTCTTCAGAGTCTCCACCTCCGTATGCGCCAGCATTGTGCCAATGCACAGAAGGTGGCTGAGTTCCTGCAGAACGATGAGCGTGTGGCTTGGGTTCATTATAGCGGTCTGGAGGGCGATGAGTATCATGCGCTTGCCCAGAAATATATGCCAAACGGCACCTGCGGTGTTATCGCCTTCGGATTGAAGGGAGATCGCGAGACAGCCATCAAGTTTATGGATTCTCTCGACATGATCAACATCGTAACCCACGTAGCCGATGCCCGCACCTGTGTGCTCCATCCAGCCAGTCACACCCATCGCCAGCTCAGCGAAGAGCAGCTGAAGGAAGCTGGTGTTGCACCAGACCTGATTCGCCTCTCCGTAGGTATCGAAGATGTAGAAGACATCCTCGATGATATCAAGCAGGCTTTGGACAAGATTTAAGATAACAAAATAACATCAAAGCAACATTATAACAGAAAATTAGAAACATGATTAAAGCTATGATTTTAGCTGCTGCGGCTCTCACGATGGGCACAGCAGCTGATGCACAGACTATGATTCAGAAAAATGACATCAAGGTAGAAAACCACCTGATGACTCCTGAGGCTCTCTGGGCTATGGGACGTATCGGTGGCGCCGAAGCTTCGCCTAACGGCAAGCAGGTGGTGTACCAGGTAGGTTACTACAGTGTGAAGGAAAACAAGGGCCACCAGATGCTCTTCATCATGGATGCCAACGGCAAGAACCAGAAGGCATTGACCACCGATGCAAAGAGCGAAACAGATGCGGCATGGATTCAGGACGGACAGAAGATTGCCTTCATCCGCGACGGACAGCTCTGGAGCATGAACCCAGACGGAACCGACCGCAAGCAGCTCACCAACGACAAGTTGGGCATCCAGGGCTTCCGCTTCTCTCCTGACGGCAAGAAGGTGATCCTCATCAAGGAACTCCCTTACCACGGAACCATCAAGGAGAATCCTTCTGATCTTCCATTGGCTACCGGCCGTCTCGTAACTGATATGAACTATCGCCACTGGGACCACTACGTAGAGAGCCTTCTCCATCCTTTCGTGGCTGATGTGGCTGAAGACGGTACCATCAATGCCGGCGAAGACATCCTGAAGGATGAACCATTCGAGTGCCCTATGGCTCCATTCGGTGGCATCGAGCAGCTGGCATGGAGTCCGGATTCCAAGACCATCGCCTATACCTGCCGTAAGAAGGAGGGCGTTCAGTATGCCATCTCTACCGACTCTGATATCTATCTATATAATATAGGTACGCGCGAGACAAAGAACCTCTGCAAGGAGGCTGGCTATGTAGAGCCTAAGATTGATGCTACCAAGAGCATGAAGAACCAGGCTGTGAATGCGCCTGAGAATCTGAAGAACAATCCGGGTTACGACGTGAACCCTCAGTTCTCTGCAGATGGCAAGTACATCGCTTGGCAGAGCATGGCTCGCAATGGCTACGAGAGCGACCGCAACCGCCTCTGCGTATACGATCTCGCCACTGGCAAGAAGAACTATGTATCAGACAAGTTTGATTCAAACGTAGAGGGCTTCGTATGGAACAAGGACAGCAAGAGCCTCAGCTTCATCGGCGTTTGGCACGGAACCCTGAACCTCTATCAGGCCAACTTCAAGGGCGAAGTGAAGCAGATTACCAACGAGTGGGCTGACTACGGAAGCATCTCGCTCGCCAACAGCGGCAACAAGCTTCTCGCCACCAAGGCAAGCATGAGTCATCCTACTGATATCTACATCGTAACTCCAGGCAAGGATGCCAAGAGTACCAAGGTAGAGCAGATTACCCGCGAGAACGACCATATTCTGAACCAGTTGAATCTGGGTAAGTGTGAGCAGCGTTGGGTAAAGACTACCGACGGCAAGCAGATGCTGGTATGGATCATGTTGCCATCTAATTTCGATGCCAACAAGAAGTATCCTACCCTTCTCTTCTGCGAGGGTGGTCCTCAGAGTCCGGTAAGCCAGTTCTGGAGCTACCGATGGAACATCCAGATCATGGCAGCCAACGGCTATGTTGTCGTATTGCCTAACCGCCGCGGTCTCCCTGGTTTCGGAAGCGCATGGAACGAAGAGATTTCTGGCGACTGGACAGGCCAGTGCATGAACGATTATCTTTCAGCTATTGATGATGCTGCCAACAATCTTCCTTACGTAGACAAGGATCGTCTGGGTTGTGTAGGTGCCAGCTTCGGTGGTTTCTCAGTATACTATCTCGCCGGTCATCACAACAAGCGTTTCAAGGCATTCCTCGCTCACGATGGTGCTTTCAACTTGGAGAGCATGTACACCGATACAGAGGAGGCTTGGTTCTCTAACTGGGAATACGAGGATGCTTACTGGAACAAGGACCAGAGTGCCAACGCCAAGAAGACTTACGAGAACAGTCCTCATAAGTTTGTAGACAAGTGGGATACTCCAATCCTCTGCATCCACGGCGAAAAGGATTACCGTATCAATGCCAACCAGGGCATGGGCGCCTTCAATGCAGCCCGCATGCGTGGCATCCCAGCCGAGCTCCTCATCTATCCTGATGAGAACCACTGGGTATTGAAGCCACAGAACGGCGTGCTCTGGCAGCGCACCTTCTTCGGATGGCTGGACAAGTGGTTGAAGAAGTAAAACATTAAAAAACAAAAATCGAGGTAACAGACGTAACCTGTTACCTCGATTTTTTTATATATATGATATTTTTGATTTAGCTTACGCGATTCAACTTCTTGATGATAGAGAAGATGAAGAGAGCTGAAACCAGACAGATACCTGCGAGAACACCCCAGATGGCAATGAGGTTGAAGTTCTGACCCCACATGATGCCAGGAATCATAACCAACTGGTTACCGATGGCTGTTGCACCGAACCAGAGACCCATCATCAAACCAGCATACTTTGGAGGAGCTACCTTCGATACAAATGAAATACCAATTGGAGAAAGCAGAAGCTCTGCGAATGTAAGGATGAGGTATGTAGAGATGAGGAGGTTAGCACTTACACGTGTACCCTCTGTAGCAGGATCGCCCTGTGTCAAAGGAAGCTCCAAACCCATAGAACCTACAGCCATCCATACAAAACCGAGAGCAGCAACGAGCATACCCAAACCAATCTTCTCTGGCGATGTAGGCTCCTTGCCAATCTTGTGGAGCCATGAGAACAAAGCAACGCTCACTGGTGTCAATGCCACTACATAACATGGGTTGAACTGCTGGAAGATAGGAGCCTCAACATCTACGGCACCTTCAAGGTTGCTGTACTTGTAGAAGAGGAAAGCGATAGCAGCAACAATGACACCAAGAGAGATGCCCTTACCCTTGCCGGTCTTGCTCTGTGCCAGACCGAAACAACCGTAAACCACGAAGATGCAGGCTACGAGGTTAGTAACATCGAATGCCATTGACTGCAGACCCTCTGAAGTCTTCTGTGTATAATCGCGGGCAAAGAGTGTCAATGTATTACCGTTCTGATGGAAAGCCATCCAGAAGAAGATAACCACAGCGAATACGAGACAGAGGCAGATGATGCGCTCCTTGGTCTCAGCCTTAGAAAGTTCGTTTGTCTCCTTGGCAGAAGTCTTATCATCCTTACTCTTGGTTTCAGAAGCAAGAACATGCTTGTATGTAAAGCTGAAGGCATAGTAGATAGCGATACTGAAAATCAGTGAAGCACAAGCCACGGCGAAAGCGAAGTGGTATGAATCTTCCACCGACACGCTCAGGCTCTCCTGCGCCCACTTCATAATCTTGATGGCAGCAGTAGGAGCAAACATAGCACCGATGTTGATAGCCATATAGAAGAGCGAGAAACCGGAATCACGGTTGCTGGCATACTGTGGCTCGTCGTAGAGACGGCCTACCATCACCTGCAGATTACCTTTGAACAAGCCAGTACCCAAAGCGATGAGGATAAGTGAAATGCCCATGGCAGCAATGGCAACGGTGTCCTTGCCTAGAGGAAGCGAGAGAACAAGATAGCCAATGAACATGATGAAGATACCTGTGGTAACCATACGTCCAAAGCCAAACTTGTCGGCTGCGATACCACCGATGATAGGAAGGAAATAAACCATCATCAGGAATGTAGAATAAATAGTACTTGCCAATCCGGTTTCAAAACCGAAGTTGGCCTGCAAATAAAGCAAGAACACTGCAAGCATGGTGTAATAGCCGAAACGCTCACCCGTGTTTGCCAAAGCTAAGGCCCACAGACCTTTTGGTTGATTCTCAAACATAATTTTTTGTTTTGTTGTTATTTTATTATTTAGTTATTCTTTTCTCGCAATTTTTGTGCAAAGATACATAAATTATTCCATATTTCAAACTTATTGCACCAAAAAGCGCACTTCACATAGCATTTTTCTACTAGGAACCGGCTAAAATTCTAAAAAACAGACAAATCAGATTAAAAAAATCCGTTTATATTACAACGTAATTGCATTTTTTTTCGTACCTTTGCACCCCGAAACCATGAGGAGGTTTCGGGATACACAAAAATACTTCAAAAATTCTAAATAGAAAGGTAAAAGGATATTTATGAGACAACTTAAGATTAGGAAGAGTATAACCAACCGTTCCAGTGAAGCACTCGACAAGTACTTGGTGGAGATTGGTAGAGAGCCTATGGTCTCTATCGATGAAGAAATCGAACTTGCCCAGAAGATTCGCAAAGGCGGTCGTGAGGGAGAACGTGCCAAGGAGAAATTGGTAAAAGCAAACCTTCGTTTCGTTGTATCTGTTGCTAAGCAATATCAGCACCAAGGTCTTTCTCTTACCGACCTCATCGACGAGGGTAACATCGGTTTGGTAAAGGCTGCTGAAAAGTTTGACGAGACCCGCGGCTTTAAGTTTATCTCATACGCCGTATGGTGGATTCGTCAGAGCATCCTGCAGGCTATTGCTGAGCAGAGCCGTATCGTTCGCCTGCCTTTGAACCAGGTAGGTGCATTGAGTAAGATTAGTGCAGAAATCAGTAAGTTTGAGCAGGAGAACCAGCGCAAACCTTCTGTTGCTGAGCTCGCTCAAATCACAAAGATGGAAGAAAGCAAAATCGACCAGACTATCAAGGCAGATAATCACCACATGAGTATCGATGCTCCATTCGGTAGCGACGATGATGACAATGCGATGGTCGACGTGATGGCTTCGGGTGATGACAGCCGTACCGACAAGGGTGTAGACTTCGAGTCTATGGCGAGCGAGCTTGACCGCGTTCTCAACTCTGTATTGAAAGACCGTGAGCGCAAGATTCTGTGCTACTGCTATGGTATCGGTTGCCACGAGAAGGGTTTGGAGGAAATCGGTAGCGAGTTCAACCTTACCCGTGAGCGTGTTCGCCAGATTCGCGAAAAGAGTATCATCAAGCTCCGTGATAGCGGTAAGATCAAAATCTTGATGAAGTACTTGGGATAAAGTAAGTGAAGAACGAATAGTGAAGAGTGAAGAATTCTTTTGCTTTTCTTCACTAGGGTTTGAAGACGAGAGAAAAATAGATAAAACCAAGTTGCTCATAGCAACGAAAGTAAAAAGGGGCAATCAGTTGGTTCATCCCAATCTGATTGCCCTTTCTCTATTAACTATAAACTGTTAACTATTAACTATTAACAAAGTTTCCAAACTTATCAATAAAGCCACTGATACCTTCACGGGATGCTTCGAAGTAAGGATATTCATCACGCAAGCAAATTTCGTCGTAAAGGAAATCCGCCACTACCGTATCGTTACCATCCGGCATTACCAGTCCCATCTTGCCATTCTTCTCAGCTATTACCGGCATGATGCTCAAGTCATCATTATAAATGTAGCAGGTGCGCAAGAAATCATAAGTTGGCGAGAGTAAGATGTTGCCTTGATGATCTTTCATACCGAACTTTCCATCCTGCTCAAATACTTCATGATATTGAATGTATTTCGCCTTGATGCGCTGGTAATAGAAAACCATCTTGCGCTTATCGTTGACAAAATCCAGCATATACTGGAAGGTGTCACAATAGTTGGCTACCGAACGGACCAGAATCATCTTCAAGTCAAGACCATCCAATGCTTTTCTGTTCAGATCAATATACTTGGCTATCGCCTTCTCCTTCTCTGGTACAGAGAGGCTGGCTAGCCTTTCCTCAAATTTCAACATAGCTTGCTTGGTACCCGACATACCCTTGATATACCGGTGTATCTGTCTGCCCATCTCTGAACATACAAACTTGTCAATCTCCTGCTGCTCTATCGGGTCAGCATAGTCCTTAATCAATGATTCAGGTGTCGCATTCATGGTTATTTCCTTTCTTTTAAAAATTACACTTTCAAAGATTTAGAAGAACAAAGAGTAAACGAATTCTTCACTCTTCGTTCTTCACTCTTCACTTATTTCACATTAGGCTTCTGCAATCCGTATCCCTTTCTCTTATCTTCAAACAAGAGGAGGAAAGAGATGATAATAGCAATCACACCGAAGGCTGCAAAGATGGTCATCGTCTGGGTATAGTCGATAACACCATCAGCACCCGTGTTAGCCTGGTTCACCTTACCAATCCATACAGGAATGAGAGCCAATCCGATGTTCTGGATATAGAAGATAAGGGCGTATGCAGTTCCTAAGAGTTTCATTGGGATAATCTTTGGCACAGATGGCCACATGGCTGATGGTACCAGTCCAAATGCGATGCCCAGGATGAGCATCAGCACGATGGCAAGCACCCATGAGTTGATTGGCAGGGCAAACATGACGTGCACAAAGGTCAGGAGGCAACTGCCGATAATCATCAGCGTAGCACCCTTGCCATACTTATCGTATATACTACCGAAGAGCGGTGTGAGGAAGATGGTACCGAATGGCAACATCGCAGGAATCAGACCTGCCAAATTAGCATCCACACCATACTTGAATATCATCAACTTGGTGGCAAACTTCAGGAATGGGAATACACCGGCATAGAACATCAGGCACAGGAATGCCACATACCAGAAACCTGTTGTCTTGAACAAACCGCCCAAGTCTGAAAACTTGAAACCTTCTTCCGGTTCTGTAGCTACAGCTGCCGCAGAAGCATCCTCCTTCTTGTCCATCACGCAATAAACCAGATAAACCAGTACACCTGCACAAAGCAATACTGCACCCAAAGCAACAGAAGCAGATACACCACCCATCGCCTTGGCAAAAGGAAGAGAAGCACTCAGGGCTGCAGCAGTTCCCAAACGAGCCGTAGCTACCTGTACACCCATTGCCAGAGCTAACTCATGGCCCGTAAACCACTTCACGATAACCTTGCTCACTGTGATACCGCATATCTCGCATCCCACACCATAGATGGCAAAACCAAGAGCAGCTATTACTACCTGCGTACTGTAAGTACCAAAGAATGGCACAGCAACCGTTCCGTCAAACTCATGACCTAAAGCATACCACTTCAGCAAGGCTCCACCAAACATCAAGACGGTGGAAAGGATACCTGTGAAACGGATGCCAAACTTATCGAGGATAAGACCACCGAAGAAGAGAAGCAGGAGGAACACATTGAAGTATCCGTAAGCTCCAGAGAAGAAGCCGTACTCATCCGAACTCCATCCGAGTCCGAGACCATTCTCTGCTCCCTTGGCTGCTGTCAAGAGAGGCTCCAGTGGAGACATCACATCTGTAAAAAAGTAACCGAACATCATCGTGATACTCACGATGAGGAGGGCGGTCCAGCGAGCTGACTTAGAGTCGCTCAATTTCATCTGCATTTTTTCTGTTGTACTCATTTTCTTTAAAACATAAATGATAAACCCGTTATCATTATTAATTATCAATTATTAATTATCATCTATTTCCGTTTCACGTTCTTCGTTCTGGTGATATCAAAGAGATAAGAGAGTTTCAGAACAATCTGTCCGTAGTTACTCTTTCCGAAAAAATCACGCTTAGAAGCACCGTAGATATTTCCCAGACCATAGTAGTATCGGGCTTCGGCAAGGAAATGTCCCACCTTCGGAATACTGTATTCAGCACCCAGACCCAGGGCGATACCATAATCGAGTTTATTCTTGACAGCCATCGTATCCTGAGCCACCACCGGACTTACACGGTTATTGTCGGTTGCCGGCATGTGCTCTACCGAGAAGTTGGTCTTCTGCGAATCACTCAGATAGAGACCAAACTGCGGACCGGCATTCACGAAGATATTCAGTCCTCTTGTCTCCCTACCCCATGCCAGATGCGCAAAGATTGGCACCTGAATATAGTTGATGGTACGCTTGTAAGCCATCGCCTCTTTGGTTTCGGTGATAATCACCGGATTATTCTCCATATCCAGGATATCCTCTTCCCATCCTGCCTGCGCATAGTTTACTTCGGCATAGATAGAACAGATGGTCTTGAAATATTTCTCGCAGGTATATCTCATCGAGAAACCGCCTGTCAGTCCGCCGTGCTGTTTCTGCTGTACCTCGGGTGTGAATCCTACGCTACTCATCATATAGCCCCCATTAAAACCGATGGCGAAATCATTACGATGCTCTCCTATCTGTGCCGAAACTGGAATTCCGAAGATGAGCATCAGAATCAGCAGCCCAATATTTCTATTCATTATAAACTATAAATTGTAAACTATAAATTGTAAACTATAAACTAGTACTTCACCGCCTCTATCTGATGATTAAAGGTATAGTGAATCAACTGGAAACTCTTGTTCTTGTATCCTCCCCTACTGGTCTTCTCGAAACGGAGTGGAGTCTGAACTGGCTGGTAAGTCATCTGCTGGCGCTCACCAGTGAAGTTCTTTCCATATCTCTTGACTCCCTGAATCAGATACATTCCGTGATCGAAACCGGTGATGGCGAATCTTGGCTGTGCCACCATCATAGGCTGATGGAACCAGCGCTCATAACGGCTCTCAAGCGCCTTGGTCTGTGCTGAGTTCGGGTTATAATAGAATGTGGAAGGGATATAAGTATCATACTTATAGAATCTTTCCAGATTATACTTGGCATACATCAGCCATTCGGTATAGCCGAAGAGCGAAATAGCTGCACCCGGATACTTCACATCAAATTCGTCGAGCTTGTTCAATACCTGAGTCAACTGTGGTGAACGTCCCGTATTCAGGATAATCACATTCTGCTTGGAAGGCATGAAAGCCTTGGCAAACTGATCGATACTTGAATTCACATTGGTGATGCTATAATTGATTTTCCTGCGTTCCAGTTCCTTGCGCAGACCGAACGTAAAGTTGCCCTTTCTCGAAGTAGAATCATTGCAGTCTACAAAGATAGGATGCACATTGGTAAAACGGCTCAGGAATGCCTTGATGGTCGCATCATTCAGCGCATCATCGCTCTGATAAACCTGGAAAATCTCTTTGTTTCTTTCTACATCATCTCCGCTGATAGAGAACGGAATCACCATTTTGATGCCGTAGTTCTTGCAGAAGTTGGTCAGCGGAGCCACCTGCTTGGTATAAAGTGGACCAAAGATGATGTCGCATTGGTTAGCGCCCTCCTGCAAGAGTGTATTCCGGATATCAGCATCAATAGGAACGTTCCAGGCATGCACATCTATATCGGCGCCCTGCTGCTTCAGGGTTTCGCAAGCCAGCAGCAATCCGCGGTAATATTCTACCATTCGCTTGCCGTCGCCATCTACATTGTGCAAAGGTAACATCACGCCTACCTTTACCGCATTTCTGGCAACAGCAGCCTTTGAGGTTGCCGGAGCTGTAGCAGTTTTCTGAACCGTCGCCCCATTCCCCGACTTCTGACCGTTCACCTGATTAGGATTCTTCTGGTCTTTGGTGTATGGAATAAAGAGCGTAGCTCCCTTCTGCAGCATGTATCCCTCACGCTTCATCTCCGGATTGGCATCCATCAGTTCAGGAAGGCTCAATCCATATTTATTGGCGATACCAAAGATGGTATCTTTCTTCTTAACCGTGTAAATGTCGCGCCATTTTATAGTCTGCGCGCCAATGCTGACACTGAGCAGAAGCCCAACGAACAGCAGGAAATATCTCATTTTTTGTCTCATATCTCAAGATTTTTTTAACGATATCTTCAAATATTTCATGTTTTCATCTGCAAAAATACAAAAAATCTTGCATCTGACGCAATATCTCTCATCTTTTTATTATCTTTGCACAAATTATTTTAGAAATGAGACGAAAAATAGCATTACTTTGCATCATGTTGCCACTTTTAACGTGTCAATTACACGCTCAGGAAGTCAACGACGACGAGGAGGACAACACAGAAGAGACGACCAAGGTCAGTTCTCTTCTCATGCCGAATGCCTTCTCTCCAAATGGCGATGGCATCAACGACATCTACAAGCCCAAGGATGGGTACCGGAACATTGAGGAGTTCCACGCCTATATATATAATAGGTGGGGACAGAAACTCTATGAATGGACCGACCCTGCCACGGGATGGGATGGCACCTACCGCGGAAAACCGGTCAAGGAGGGTGTCTACTTCTGTCTCGTCAAGGCGAAGGGGGCAGATGGCGTGGTGTATAACATCAAACGTGATGTCAACCTGCTCAGAGGTTATACCGAAGAACAGAACAGTAACTATTAGGCAAACAGCAATTAGCAGAATTGGAATATGAATTCAGAAGAAAAGATAAATGTATGGGGCGCACGGGTCCACAACCTCAAGAACATAGATGTGGAGATTCCGCGTGATTCCCTCACCGTGATTACCGGACTCTCGGGTTCGGGCAAGAGTTCACTGGCATTCGACACCATCTTTGCCGAAGGTCAGCGCAGATATATCGAAACATTCTCTGCCTATGCCCGCAACTTCCTAGGTAATATGGAACGCCCGGATGTTGATAAGATTACGGGATTGAGTCCGGTCATCAGCATAGAACAGAAAACCACCAACAAGAATCCTCGCTCTACCGTGGGCACTACCACCGAGATTTACGACTATCTCCGTCTGCTCTATGCCCGCGCCGGTACTGCATACAGCTATCAGAGTGGCGAGGAGATGATGAAATATACCGAGGAACAGGTCATCGACATGATTCTCAGCGATTATAAGGGCAAGGCTATCTTCCTGCTCGCTCCCCTCGTACGCCAGCGCAAGGGTCATTATCGCGAACTCTTCGAAAGCATGCGCAGAAAGGGGTATCTCTACGTGCGACTCGACGGCAACATCCTCGAAATCGTTCCCAATATGAAAACCGACCGCTACAAGAACCACAATATAGAAGCTGTGGTCGATAAACTGGTGGTGAAGGAAGAAGATGAGGAACGCATCCGCAAGAGTGTGGCAACGGCTATGAAACAGGGCGACGGCATGGTAATGGTTCTTGAGAAAGGTGCCAAAGAGGCCAAGACATACTCCAAGCGTCTCATGGACCCTGTAACGGGTATCGCCTACCAGGATCCAGCTCCTAACATGTTCTCCTTTAACTCTCCCGAAGGAGCCTGTCCGCATTGCAAGGGTCTGGGAAAGGTGAACCAGATTGATATCAAGAAGGTAATTCCCGATGATAAACTCAGCATCCATGAAGGCGGCATCGCTCCACTTGGCAAATACAAAAACCAGATGATTTTCTGGCAGATAGAATCATTGCTCAGCAAGTATGACCTCAACCTGAAGACACCTATCTGCGAGATTCCGGGCGATGCCATGCAGGAAATTCTCTATGGCTCGCTCGAAAACGTGAAGATAGAAAAGGAAAAGGTGCATACCTCTACCGACTACTTCTGCGCCTACGATGGCATCATCGACTACCTACAGAAGGTGATGGAGGATGACGAAAGTGCGGCAGGCAAGAAATGGGCCGACCAGTTTATCTCTACCATCGAATGTCCTGAATGCCATGGCTTGCGACTCAAAAAAGAATCGCTCTCTTTCAAAATTTGGGATAAGAATATATCCGAAGTAGCCAGTCTCGACATCGATGAACTGCGCGATTGGCTCGAAGAAGTGGAACAGCATCTGCCTTCGATGAAAGCGAAGGTGGCTCACGAAATCATCAAGGAGTTGCGCTCACGCGTTACCTTCCTCCTCGATGTAGGACTCAATTATCTCTCGCTTAACCGCCAGTCAGCTTCTCTCTCGGGTGGCGAGAGTCAGCGCATCCGTCTGGCTACTCAGATTGGTAGCCAGCTAGTCAATGTACTCTATATCCTCGATGAGCCGAGCATCGGTCTGCACCAGCGCGACAACGAACGTCTGCTCAACAGTCTGAAGGAACTTCGCGACCTGGGCAATACCGTTATTGTGGTGGAGCACGATGAAGATATGATGCGGGCTGCCGACTGGATTGTAGATATCGGTCCGAAGGCGGGACGCAAGGGAGGTGAAGTTGTCTTCCAGGGCACACCTCAGGAGATGCTCAAGACCGATACCATCACCGCCCAGTATCTCAACGGCAAGATGGCTATTGAGGTGCCTGCCCTCCGCAGAGAAGGCAACGGCAAGCATATCACCATTCACGGAGCTACGGGCAACAACCTCAAGGGGGTGGATGTTGATTTTCCACTCGGCAAACTCATTGTCGTAACGGGTGTCAGCGGCTCAGGCAAATCCACTCTCATCAACGAGACCCTCCAGCCTATCCTCTCGCAGCATTTCTACCGTTCGCTCAAGAAACCGATGCCATACGAAAGCATCGAAGGTATCGAGAATATCGACAAGGTGGTGAATGTAGACCAGAGTCCGATTGGCAGGACGCCTCGCAGCAATCCAGCTACCTACACAGGCGTGTTCAGCGATATCCGCTCACTCTTTGTAGGACTTCCCGAGGCAAAGATCCGCGGTTACAAGCCGGGCAGATTCTCCTTTAACGTAAAAGGTGGAAGATGCGAAGAATGTAAGGGTAACGGATATAAGACCATAGAAATGAACTTCCTGCCGGATGTCTACGTACCTTGTGAGGTATGCCACGGCAAACGCTACAATCGCGAGACGCTGGAGGTAAGATACAAGGGAAAGAGCATAGCCGATGTTCTCGACATGACCATCAACCAGGCGGTAGATTTCTTCGAGAATGTTCCTCAGATACTGCAGAAGATCAAGGCTTTACAGAATGTAGGACTCGGATACATCAGGTTAGGACAGAGTTCCACTACCCTCTCTGGCGGTGAAAGTCAGCGCGTAAAACTGGCTACCGAACTCTCGAAGCGTGATACGGGCAAGACGCTCTATATTCTCGATGAACCGACAACCGGTCTGCATTTCGAAGACATCCGCATTCTGATGGATGTACTCCAGAAACTGGTAGACCGTGGCAATACGGTCATTATCATCGAGCACAATCTCGATGTCATCAAACTCGCCGACTGGCTCATCGACATGGGGCCGGAAGGTGGACGAGGCGGCGGTCAGCTCCTCTTTGCCGGAACACCAGAAGAAATGGTGAAGCAGCAGAAGGGATATACCTATAAGTTCCTCGCCCCTTTACTGAAGAAATCAGGGAAACCTGAATAAATCAGGATAGGAACGAAGACTGTGGCAGAAGAAAAAATCCCCCAACCTACTTTTTTAAGCGGGTTGGGGAATTTTTATTTCAATATAAAATATGACGATAGCATGGTACCATGTGACTTTTTCTGAAGCATAAAAAAAGCACGGAATATTAAACTCCGTGCTCTTTTTTGCTTTTATATTTAATCTTGTCAAAACCTTCACCATACACACCGATAACGGCACTCTGACTGACAAAGGCATGGGGATCAATCTCGCTGATAAGACGGAAGATAGCAGGAGCCTGACGCTGCTTGGCTAACACGAAAAGCATCTTCACATCCTGACCGGAATAAAAACCGCTGGCATTCACCACCGTTACTCCCCTATCAGCATCTACATTGATGCGCTTGCCTATCTCCTCATACTTCTGTGAAATGATAAAGAACTGTACGCTTCGTCTTCTGCTGTTTACCACCTGGTCGATGCAGAATGCCTGAACGCAAAGAACTACATAACCATATAACACCTTCTCCCAATCGTGAACCACCAGATAGCTGGAACTGATGATGAAAATGTCGCATATCATAATCACTCTACCTAGAGAAATGTCGCGATACTTGTTGACGATGGCGGCGATGATATCCGTACCACCCGTACTTCCACCAACAGAGAAACCGAGTCCGATTCCGCAGCCACAGAAAACGGCACCCAGGAAAGCAGCCCATAAAGGTTGGTTTTCCAAAAGATGAACATCACCTAAACGGCTGGAGAAGAAAGAGGTCAGGATGGTTACCACTATAACGGCATAAACAGTCTTGACACAGAACTTTGCTCCCAAAATCTTGAACGCACATATTAATAAGGTGGCGTTGACGATAAAATACGGGATTTGCACAGGGCAACCGGTTGCCCAATAGATAATACTGGAGATACCAGGAAGTCCGCTTGCCGTCACATTGGTAGGCAAGAGGAATACGTTCCATCCAATAGCGTAGGATATCATACCTATCGCAATCAAAACATAGTCTTGTACAGACTTCCACAAGGGT